>CAUUEM010000050.1:0-8132 GCA_963544045.1 uncultured Gemella sp.
CATAATAATACCCCTTTCACCGGTTTGTCCAGTAAAAGGGGTACATATCATATTATTAGTACTTAACCTGCTCTTATTTTATTAAAAAAGGATAATTTTTTTATTATTTATCTTTTATCTCTCACCCACATAACAAGTATTTTTTTGTTTTGGCAACTTCCCCTCCTCAACTGACCTAAAACATAAAAAAAGGCGATTATCTTACGATAATCACCTTTTTCTAATCTCTACTACTTCCAAGAAGTATAAAGACAAACCTTAATAATTCCATTAGTGCAACAACTGCTGCTGCAACATAGGTTAAAGCAGCCGCTGTTAAAACTTTACGACAGTGTCTGTTTTCTTGTTCATCAACTATATTAAGATCAACTACTTGTTCCAAAGCACGTTTAGATGCATCAAATTCAACAGGTAGTGTTACCACTTGGAATAATACTGCAAACATCATAAACCCAACACCTATCCAAGCAATTGTATATCCGAACTGACCTATTAACCCTGTTAATAAGAAACCAACCATAATTAATATCATTGATAAATTTCCACCAAGATTTGCCAATGGTACAAGAGAATGTCTCCATCTCATAGGTTTATAATCTGCTACTTTATCTTGAATAACGTGTCCAACTTCATGTGCAGCAATAGCTACCGATGCTACAGTAGGTTGAGAGTAAACAATCGGTGATAATACTACTATGTTTCGAGTCGGATCATAGTGGTCTGATAATTCAACCTCTCCTCTTACTACTTGAACACCTGTAATACCATTTGCTTGCATAATAATTTCTGCAACTTCTTTTCCAGTTAACCCTGATTTTGTTCTTACTTTTTTATATCTTTCATATGTTCTTTTTACTTTAAATTGCGCCCATAATGGGATCAACATAACTAGTAAAAAGTAAATTATATAACTACCTGACATTCCATAATATCCTATAGGCATATATATTACCTCCTAAAGTAAAGTATTAATAGAATTATATCACGTTCTAAAATTAATTGCTAGTCTTTTGACTATATTTTACTATTAATATTTTAATAAAATTATTTAAAATTTTACTATAAAATTACCGCTATACCTCTTTTATTATACTTATGTTTTTTTCCTATTTTAAATGATTTTATAACTACTCTAATAACTAATTTATACATTTAAATAATTCTAACATAGTTTAAATATCTTTTTATAATTAAAAAACGGATAGGAAAATTCTTATCCGTTTTAAAAAAGTATTCTATTAATATAATTTTTATAATAATTAGTTACGTTGCCTAGCTAATAACTTAATTGGTGTTCCTTCAAAATTAAATGAGTCACGAATTCTATTTTCTAAAAATCTCTCATAAGAAAAATGCATTAATTCTGGATAATTCACAAAGAACACAAATGTTGGTGGGTTAATGGCAACTTGAGATGCATAGAAAATATTAAGTCTTTTACCTTTATCCATAGGTGTAGGATTCATAGAAACAGCATCTACTACAATCTCATTAAGAGTTGAGCTTTGGATACGACGTTGCCTATTTTCATATGATTCTTTAATTAATGGGAAAATACTAAATACCCTTTGTTTAGTTTTAGCCGAAACATAGACAATTTTAGCATAGTCTAAATATGCAAAACTATCTCGAATTTTTTCATCAAATTCTTTCATTGTTTTATCATCTTTAGCTATTGCATCCCATTTATTTACTACAATTATTACGCCCTTTCCTGATTCATGTGCATAACCTGCAACTTTTTTGTCTTGTTCAATTATACCTTCTTCAGCATTAAGAACAACTAAAACAACATCTGAACGTTCAATAGCTTTTAAAGATCTTAGCACTGAGTACTTTTCACAACTTTCATAAACTTTACCACGTTTTCTAATTCCTGCAGTATCAATAACTACATATTCATCGCCATTATACTTAAAGTCTGTGTCTATTGCATCACGTGTTGTACCTGCTATATCGGAAGCAATAACACGTTCTTTTCCTAAAATAGTATTAATCAAACTAGATTTTCCAACATTTGGTCGACCAATTAGTGAAAATCTAATTTTTTCGTCTTCTTCAGCTTCATCAAGAACTTTAAAGTTTTTACAAACTTCATCTAATAAGTCACCTATTCCTAAACCATGTGATCCAGATATTGGAAATGGATCACCAAAACCTAGTGAATAAAAATCATAAATCATGTGATTCATATCAAAATTATCAATTTTATTAACTGCAAGCACTACAGGTTTATCAGTTTTATATAATAATTTTGCAACTTCTTCATCGTCACTAGTTACACCATCTCTACCGTTAGTTAGGAATATGATTACATCTGCTTCGTCAATTGCTAATTCAGCTTGTGCTCTAATTTGCTTTTGAAACGGTGTATCTTCTAATTCAATTCCTCCAGTATCAATCATAAAGAATGAATAGTTAAGCCACTCTGCTTTAGAATATATCCTATCACGTGTTACACCTGCCACATCTTCAACAATAGAAAGTCTATCTCCAATAATTTTATTAAAAATAGTTGATTTACCTACATTTGGTCTTCCTATAATAGCAACTGTTGGTTTCGCCATTGTTCTACCTCCATAATTTTTCTTTTGTAAAAAATAATAGCAATAGACCAGCTAATCTACTGCCATTATTTCTTTATTTTTATAAATTAAAGCTCTAATCCTTTAAATTTATCTCCTACGCTAAATGAAGTATCTTCTTCTTTTAAGAATGAAGTATCAAATCCTGGTTCTTCTTTTACTTCTTCTTTTACAGGTTTTTCTTGTAATTCTTTAATAGATAAAGATAGTCTTTCGTTCTCAAAATCAACATCTAGAACTTTCACAGTAACTTTATCTCCAATATTAAGAACGTCAGTAACGTTATCTACTCTGTCATGCGAGATTTGAGAAATGTGTACTAACCCTTCTACATCATCCATTACTTCAACGAAAGCACCGAATTCTGTAGTGTTTCTAACAACACCTTCTACTACATCCCCAACTTTGATACTAGCACGAGCTATTTCCCATTGAGTTGGTAGTAACGTTTTTGCTGATAATGAAATTTTTTCATTTTCTTTATCTACTGTAATAACTACAACTTTAACAGTATCTCCCACAGATAGTGCATTTTCTACTTTTTCAAGACGAGAATGAGAAATTTCTGAGATATGAAGTAATCCATCTACTTCTCCTATATTTACAAAAGCACCGAAGTTTGTAATACGACTAACTTTACCTTCAATTACATCGCCTTCATTAATATTTCCATATACTTCTGCTAATTTTTTAGCTTTTTCTTCTTCTAAAATCACACGTCTATTTAAAATGATTTTATTTTTAGATTTATCCACTTCTTCAATTTTAAACGTATATTCATTTCCTACAAATTTAGATAAATCTTTTCTAAATTTAGTATCAATGTATGATCCCGGGATAAAAGCACGTAGTCCTTCTACATCAGCTAATAATCCACCTTTAGTTTGTGAAGAAACTGTTGCTGTGATATACTCACCATTTTCAAATTTTTCAATTAATTGAGTCCATGATAACTCCATTAACTTTCTATATTCTGCGTTTTCTAAAATTTTATGTGATAAATAAATTACTCCAGGTACATCTTCAGATCTTTTTTCACGGTCTGTACGGATACCTGTTACTTGTGCTTCTACTTCATCACCGACTGATAATACTTCTTCAATATTTTCAAATGGTTTTCTAGTAATTTGATTACGTAAAATAACACAATCATACTGTGCTCCAGCTACATCAACATATACTTTGTCATTATCGATTTTCGATACTGTACCTGTTACTTTATCTCCTTTTTTTAGCATTTCTGAGCTGTTTAATAATTCCTCAAATGAAGTTGTCATTACTTCTTATCCTCCTGTGCTTACAATACATACTATATTAATATTATACAATAAAAATAATGCTATGTCATTTATTTTTTGTTAATTTTTTAATTCTTTTTTTATTTCATCTAAAATTTTTGCTTCTTCATCACTTAAAGTATAGTTTTCTAATAAATCTGGCCTTCTTATAAAAGTTCTTCTTAAACTTTCTTTCATACGATATTTTTCAATATTTTTATGATGACCTGAAGTCAGAACATCTGGAACAGGCATTCCCTTATAATCTTTTGGCCTTGTATATTGGGGATACTCCAACAATCCTGTTGAGAAAGAATCATCTTTGTGTGATTCTTCTTTTCCTAAAACATCTGGTACTAAGCGAGCTATACTATCAACCATCGTCATTGCAGCAAACTCTCCACCTGTTAGTATAAAGTCACCAATCGATAATTCATCAGTAACTAAATATTCTCTAATTCTTTCATCATAACCTTCATAATGTCCACAAATAAAAATTAAATGCTCTTCCACTGATAATTCTTCAGCTTTCTTCTGATTAAATCTTTCCCCCTGAGGGCATAATAAAATTATACGAGTTTTATCAGTTTTATTTAAACTCTCTACTGCATTAAATATTGGTTCAGGTTTTAAAACCATCCCTTGGCCGCCTCCAAATGGGTAATCATCAACTTGGTTATGTTTATTACCAGAGTACTGTCTATAATCGACTACATTTATATCAATAATATTCTTATCTCTGGCTTTTCCTAAAATCGAATGATTAAGTGACGCAAACATATCTGGAAATAATGTTAAAATATCTATTTTCATTAGTCTATTAATCCTTCCATAACTTCAATATTAATTATTTTATTTGGAATATCAACATTCTTAACTACATCTTCTATGTATGGTATCAGTATTTCTTTACCATTTTTACTCTTTATAACCCAAACATCATTTGCTCCAGGTGTTAGTATTTCTACAATTTCTCCTAAAGATTCATTATTCTCGTCAAATACTTCACAACCTATTATTTCATGGAAATAATATTCGTTTTCTTCTAATTCCGAAATATTTTCTGAATCGACTTTTAATTGTAAATTTTTAAATTTCTCTGCTTCTTCTATAGAGTCAATTTTTTCAAATTTTACTAATAAACTATTTTTATGTTTTCTATAACTTTCTACAATAACTTCTCTAATAAGCTGATTTCCTCTAGTTATTAATAATTTACTTCCTTTTTTAAATCTTTCTTCTTCAAAATCTGTAGAAGAAATAACTTTTATTTCACCTTTTAGTGAATGAGTATTTACAATTTTACCCACTTTTAAACGCATATAAATCTCCTTTTATTTTTTTACTTTTAATCTAATTAAATATGATATATTTTCAACTATTATTATCGTTAAACATAATCCAACTAATAGAGTTGAAATTCTATTCCAGTTTCTGTACTCTATATTATTCACAAGAAGATGTCCAATTCCTCCAGCTCCTACCATACCTAAAATTGTAGAATTCTTAATATTAGATTCGAATCTATATAATACTATAGACACAAATTCTGGAAAATAACCATTGAAAATAATTTTAATATAACTTGTGAAATTTCCTAATCCCAAACTTTTGGTAGTTAATAAAATATTATCTTTTATACTTTCTAGTACCTCACTATACATTTTTGTCATTACTCCTACAGTATAAAAATATAATGCAAAAAAGCTACTTATTATACCGGGACCAAATCCTCTAAAGAAAATTAAGGCAACAATAATTGGTGGAAATGTTCTAAATATATTTATAATAATTTTACCAAACATTGCTTTATATTTACCAAATAAATTAATTGATGATAAGTATGATGTAAAGATTGCCGTCAAAGCTGCGAAAATAGTTGCAAACAGTGCAATCTCTAAACTTATCATAAGTTCTCCAAACATTTTTCCTGTATAATCTAAATCTGGATTTAGAAGCCCAGTTACCAAAACTTTTAATTGCTTCAATCCGATTATAAATCTTTCGCCTGTTATTGTTACAAAATTACTTACATAAAGTAAACTAACTAATAACAATAGTGGAATTCCTATGTTTATAATATTATTCTTTCTAATAAATCCACCATATGTTATATTTTCATTATTTATTTTACTTCTAAAATAATAACTAATTAAATCCATTAGAAATATCAATAATACCAATATTAATATTATCAACGAAACTCTATCATATCTCAGATGATTTAGTTCTTGCCATAATCTTTGTCCAATACCACCTGCTCCTACCAAACCTAGCACGCTAGCTCCTCTTATACTAGACTCTAACATTAAAAAATATACAGATATTATAACAGGTCTTAAATTTGTGATTATAGCAGTTTTATATATACCAAATTTAGACACCCCTAAACATTCAATCGCCTCTAAATGCTTAGTATCAACTTCTTCCGAATATTCTTTTAATAATTTACATGCAGTTAATAAATTTATAATATACATACATATAAAACCACTAAAAACACCCGTACTAAATAAACTAACTAAAATTGCAGCAATTATTAAAAATGGAACTGTTCTAAACACTGAAAAAATTGCACTTATAAGCTTAGGAATTATTTTTGCTTTAAATAGTATATTTGTTATTAAAGGTAATAACAACAAAGCTGTGAACAATGCCAGAATGGTAGAAAATAAAGCAATATTTATAGTTTCAAATATTGGTTGTTTCAATTCCACTAATATACTAAAGTCTATCGGAAACATTCTTACTAATAAATTATTAATCCTACTAAAGCCTACAGAAAAATCATTATCATTATAAAATTTAAATGAAATATTAACTAATATTATACAAAATATTAGCAATAAGATTTTATTAAATATCTGCTTAATTATAAAGTTCTTTAAATTCATAATCTTTCACCTTATCAGAATCTTTATAAAATAGAATCTTTCCATCTTTTAAACCTAGTATTTTTGTACTGTATTTTTTTGCAAGTTCTATATCATGTAAATTCATTAAAACTGTTATATTATTTTCAGTATTCAATTTTTTAAAAGTATCCATTATTACAGAAGTGTTTTTTTCATCTAAGCTACTTACCGGCTCATCTGCTAACAATAATTTTGGTTGTTGTGCTAATGCCTTAGCAATCGCAACCCTTTGTTTTTGTCCTCCAGATAAATATTTAGATTTTCTAAAAGCTTCTTCTTCTAAACCAACTTTTTTTAAGTATGTTAAACCTTCATTATAATCACTCTTCGTAAAACCAAATAATAATTTTAAAGAATTTTTTCTTGCTAAATATGGGGTTAAGACATTGTCTATAGTGTACAAGTTATCTAAAACATTATAATCTTGAAATATAAAAGCAATATCGCGTCTAATGCTTCTTAGTTGTTTTTTATTACTTAATAAAATATTAGTTTGATTAAATACTATTTCACCCTTTTCTGGAGTATTAAGCATATTTACACATCTTAATAACGTTGATTTCCCTGCCCCACTCTTTCCTAAGACGGCGATAAAATCACTTTTATCTACTTTAAAAGAGATATCATTTAAAATAGTTTTATTTCCATATTTAAAAGTTAGATTTTTAATCACTAAACCTTCGTTATCCAATCTATCACCCCACTTAAAATGTTCTTAAACTAATCATTTTAGTAAATTTTCATAATAATTATTATATCACTTTATATCAATTTTTTCAGTAATAATAGAAAAAAAACTTATTACTTTTAAATTTTAAGTAATAAGTTCTTTAATACTATTTTACAAATTCTTCTATTTCTTCAACTGATAAACTAGAATCACAAACAACTTTAACATCGTTTCCTTCTGATACTAATAGACCTGGAACAGTTTTCACATTATACTTTTCTCTAAATTCTTCAATACCCACTTCATCTTTAAAATCTTGAGTATTAATAAAATATGCTTCTAAGTTATTATTTTCAACAACTTGTGATAGTTTTGGCATAAATTTTCTACAAAAAGGACATGTAGCTCTGCCTAAAAATAATATAAACTTTTCTCCTGATTCAACTTTTTCAAAAGCTGTTTTTGAGTTAATTTGTTTATAGTTTTCTAAATACTCTTCAAATGTTTTATCCATGCTTATTACTCTCCTGTAAATTAATATACTTCATTCTACTACCATTTTCTCCTATTATCTATTTTTTTGCTCAAAAAAAGCAGTATACTTTCGTACACTACTTTATATTATATTCAAAAAAATGGGGCGGCTGAAGGGAATCGAACCCTCGAATGTCGGAACCACAATCCG
>CAUUEM010000051.1:0-7765 GCA_963544045.1 uncultured Gemella sp.
AGATTATTACAATAATAAAAGGATTCAATCAAAAACAAAATGGATGCCTCCTGTAAATTACAGGATAACATCCATAAGTTTAAACTAAATATATATGTGTCCAGAATTTTGGGTACATATCAAATAAAGAAAGGATGATTTTATAATGGTTAATAAACATAACAGTTTGGCGAACGTAAAGTAGTTGTGTAATACCATATCGTATTTACTTCTAAGTACAGACAAAAAATATAATTAAATCAATATAAACTAGTTAACTACAAAGATTGTGTAATTATAAAGCAAAAAATTTATTTATATATTTTGATATGTATTCAAACTTGAAATACAAGTATGGGAATAGAAAGTTTTGGGCAGAAGGATATTATGTAAGTACAGTAGGATTGAATGAAAGTACGATAAGGAAATATAACAGGAAACGAGAAAGCCATTATAATACAAAGGATAAGTTGCTAACAAAAGAATATACAAATCTATTTGAGAATGAGAAAAAAAATAGAATAAATTAGAATGAATGTTAAAGTTAGGCCTTGAGATATGCATTAGGAATAAACTGCTATACCCTTGAAGCTTTCCTTTTTAAGAATTTATAATAATAATTCAAGTAATTTTGATAAAAATATAAACTACGATATTGTTAATTTAACCATCATATATAGTTTCCTATTAGAAAATAGATATTGAAATAAAATATATAAATTAAATTAGATATGTTATTAAATAATATTGAAAAATATGAATAATAATGAGATAATTAAGATAACAAATTCTAAAGGAGGAAAACATTATGAAAGGATTTGCAATGAAAAAAATAGGGGAAATAGGTTGGGTAGAAAAAGAAAAACCAGTATGTGGTCCTAACGATGCCCTAGTAAAACCATTAGCTTTATCACCATGTACATCTGATGTGCATACAGTATGGGAAGGTGCAATTGGTGAAAGGGAAGACATGATTTTAGGACATGAAGGTTGTGGTATTGTTGCTGAAGTCGGAGATCAAGTTAAAGACTTTAAAGTGGGAGATAGAGTCATGGTTGCAGCAATTACACCTGACTGGAATTCACTAGAAGCTCAAGCTGGATTTGCAATGCACTCAGGGGGAATGCTTGCAGGTTGGAAATTCTCAAATTTTAAAGATGGAATGTTTGGGGAATATTTTCATGTTAATGATGCAGATGGAAATTTAGCTTTAATTCCAGAAGGTGTTAGTAATGAAGAAGCTTGTATGTTATCAGATATGGTACCAACAGGGTTCCATGGAGTAGAATTGGCTGATGTTCAATTTGGTGATACAGTCTTAGTAGTTGGTATTGGCCCAGTAGGACTTATGGCAGTAGCTGGAGCAAATTTAAGAGGTGCTTCTAGAATTATTGCAGTAGGAACTAGAGAAATTTGCCGTGAAGTTGCTAGAAAGTATGGTGCAACAGACTTTATCGGGTACAAAGAAGGTTCAATTGATGAACAAGTTCTTAAGTTAACAAATGGTCAAGGTGTTGATAAAGCAGTTATAGCTGGTGGTGGTGTAGAAACTATGGAACCTGTTATTAAGTGCTTAAAACCTGGTGGGAAAGTTGGTAATGTTAACTATTTAGGAAAAGGTACTTACATAAATGTTCCTCGTGTTGAATGGGGTGTAGGTATGGGGCATAAACAAATTTTAGGAGGACTTATGCCTGGAGGTCGTTTAAGACTTGAAAAATTAGCTAAATTAATTCAATGCGGTAAGCTAGATGTTACACATTTATTAACTCATAAATTCCATGGTTTTGATAAAGTAGAAGATGCATTATTATTAATGAAAGATAAACCAGCTGACTTAATAAAACCAATTGTTATTTTGGAAGAAGAATAAAATAATAGCGGAAAAGTTGGCTAACTTTTCCGCTTTTTTAGGTGGTAATTTTATGAAAATTATATTAGTATCGGGATTTTTAGGTTCTGGCAAAACAAGGTTTATAAAATTTCTGGTAGAGAATACTAAGAAAAGCGTAGTTATTTTAGAAAATGAGTTTGGTGATTTAAATTTAGATGGTGAATATCTTAAAAATGATCTAGATAGTAAAGTAGATGATTTAAAAGTTTGGGAACTAACTAATGGCTGTATTTGTTGTTCAACAAATCTTGATTTTACTCATTCAATTCTTACAATAGCAAATACTTTAAATCCAGATTATTTAATAGTTGAACCGAGCGGTGTTGCAAAAATTAGAAATATTATAGAGAAAATTAAGAAAATTAGTTATGAAAGAATAGAACTTGGTTTATCTATTTTAATAGTTGATGCTAAAAATTATGAAAATATTATAAAAAATTACAGTGATTATTTAAAAGATAATTTAGTATATAATGGCTTAATAGTCGTTAGTAAGTCTGAAAATTTAGAGGAAGAGCAGTTTATTGAAATAAAAAATATTCTAAGTATTAATAATGATGTTAAATTCCCTTTAAAACATTACTCTAAGTGGGATAAAGATATATGGGATTATATTTTTTCAACTACAGGTGTTTTCTCTGATTCAGGTAATAAACTGTCTTTAAAATTTAAAGTAGAAAAAGAAAAACCAGAAAGAAAACTAGATCAATATACTATAAAAAATATTGGTATAACATCAGTAGATAAGCTAAGCTATATTTTACTTTACTTGATGTCAAAAAAAGTAGGGAATATAGAGAGGGTAAAAGGAAATTTAACAATACAAGATAATAGCTACAAGTTTGATCTTGTAGGAGAGAATTACGAGATAACAGGTAGTAATGTATCATTGGGGAATAATGCTGTAGTAATAGGAACTAATCTTCAAAAGGATATATTAGAGAAATTATTTGAAAATTAAATGAAAAGTTAAAATAATAAATTTCAAATTAGGTTGAGATTTATTATTTTTTTGGGTACGTTGCTTTCATAATATGTATATTAATGTTATAATAGTAAGAAGGTTAGATAAAGAGGTAACAAATGATTTATGGTATTGGTTGTGACATTGTTGATATTATTCGTTTTGAAAAATATATTAATGATAAAACACGACTTAAAAAATTATATACAAATAAGGAATTAAATGAATTAAATAAAATAACAAATCATCGTAGGAAACTAGAATATATGGCTAGCAGATTTGCAGTTAAAGAAGCGATGTCTAAGGCTCTTGGCGTAGGTATTTCAAAAGAGTTTTCTTTTCACGACATTGAGGTTTTAAAAGATGAAAAAGGGAAGCCTTATATTGTTTATGGTGACTATATTACACATGTAACAATTAGTCATACGGATACAACTGCAGTTGCATTTGTTGTTTTAGAAAGAGAGGACTAATATGATAAATGATAGACCAACACGTTTAATTGTTAATTTAGATGCACTTTTACGTAATTATGAAAAGCTAAATAAGCTAAATGATAAAAAAGTAGGGTTAGCTATAGTAAAAGCAAATTCTTATGGACTTGGCTCTAAGGTAGTTTCAAAGCTGCTTTATGAAAGTGGTGTAAGACATTTTGCTGTTGCAACATTTGAGGAGGCACTTGAATTAAAAGAAGTTATTAAAGAAAGTTTAATTCTAGTACTTGGTGTAACAAATCCCAAAAATGTAAAATATGCAGTGGAAAATAATATTTCCTTAACTTGTCCTTCAAAAGAATGGTTAGAAGAGGCAATTAAAGAACTTGACTCAATTGCTGGAAAATTAAAAATTCATGTAAAAATTGAAACAGGTATGAATAGAATAGGATCTTTTGAAGAAAAAGAAATTTTAGAAATTGATAAATTACTTGATTTTCCAAAAGTAGAGTTTGAAGGTGTGTTCTCTCATTATTCTAATGCTGACGGTGAGACTAATGACTATGATGATTACCAAACTGCAAATTTCAATAGATTAGTGGCTTTATTTAAACATAAACCGAGATATGTTCATATTGAGAATTCTGCAGGAACTGTAAAATACAGTGATAGAGATGATAATTATAATTTATCAAGAATTGGAATATCATTATATGGATGCTATCCAAGTTCTAATATAGAGAAATTGAATAAATTATCATTAGAGCCGGTTGTATCATTAGTAAGTAAAGTTACACATGTGAAAAAAATACCTAAAGGAACAAAAGTTGGTTATGGTATATCTTATGAAACTTCAGAAGATGAGTATATTGCAACAGTTCCGATAGGTTATGCAGATGGATTATTAAGAAGAGCTCAAGGTTTTAAATTGAATGTAGCGGGAGAAGAATGTGAAATTGTAGGAAGAGTATGTATGGACCAATTGATGGTTAGATGCTCAGAAAAAATTAAAGTGGGGGATGACGTTCTTGTCTTTGGTGAATACAATAACCAAAAAATTTCAGTAGACGAGTTTGCTGACTATCAAAAAACTATTAGTTATGAAATATTTTGTTGTATAAATCAAAGAGTACCAAGAAAATATTACTTAAACAATACGGAGTTATAGAATGTACGAAATTATTACAAAGAATCTAGCTACCAAGCTAAAGATAAGTGAAAAGTATATTACTAATGTACTTAATTTACTTGAAGAAGGCAATACAATAGCTTTTATCGCAAGGTATAGAAAAGAACTAACGAATTCTTTAGATGAAGTCGCTATAAAATTAATACAAGATGAATATAATTATTTGAAATCACTTGAAGAAAGAAAAGAAGAAGTTATTCGATTAATATCTGAGAAAGGATTATTAACTGATGACTTAAAAGCGGATATCTTAAAGCAAGATAAATTACAAAGAGTAGAAGATTTATATCGTCCGTTTAAAGAGAAAAAAAGAACTAAAGCAACAATAGCAAAAGAAAAAGGATTAGAAAACTTAGCTAAATACATAATGAGGTTACCTAAATCATTAAGTGAGCTAAACCAAGAAGCTCATAAGTATATTAATGTTGAAAAAGAGGTTAATACCGAAGAAGAAGCTATCAGCTTTGCTCTTGATATAATTGCAGAAAATATTTCAGATAATGCCAAATATAGAGAGTATGTTTTAGAGAATACGAGGAAATTTGGTCAAATTACAACTGTATTAAAAAAAGGTGGAGCAGAAAAAGATGAAAATTCTACCTACAAGAATTATTATGAGTATAGTGAACAAGTATCTAAGATTGCATCACATAGGATATTAGCAATAAATAGAGCAGAAAAAGAAGGTATTATAAGAGTTAGTGTCGACAATGACAAAGAGCGCTTATGTCAATATATATTAAGAGGAATAACTCGTAACAAAGATACTGAAATTTCTAAAATTCTATTAGAGTGTATAGAAGATAGTATGAAGAGATTAATCTATCCATCTATTGAAAGAGAAATTCGTAGTGATTTAACTAAAAAAGCTGAAGAAGATTCTGTTGTAATTTTTTCGGAAAATTTAAAACAACTATTAATGCAAAGTCCTCTAAAGAATAAAAAAGTATTGGGGATAGACCCAGCTTTTAGGACAGGATGTAAAATGGCCGTAGTTGACGAATATGGTAATTTTATAGATAAAACGGTTATTTATCCACATAAGCCAGCTTCTTTAGAAAAACAAGAAAAATCAAAAAAAGATTTAATAAAGTTCATTACTAAACATAATATTAATTTAATAGCTATTGGTAATGGTACAGCTTCTAGAGAAACTGAGAAGTTTGTAGTTGAAAATATAAAAGAGGCTGGCTTAAAAATAGACTATGTAATCGTAAATGAAGCAGGAGCTAGTGTATACTCAGCTAGTGAAGTTGCGCGTGAAGAATTTCCTGACTTCAATGTTGAGGAAAGAAGTGCAGTATCGATAGCACGTCGTATCCAGGACCCTTTAAGTGAATTAGTAAAAATTGATCCTAAATCTATAGGTGTTGGACAATATCAACATGACATAACACCGAAATATTTAGAAAAAGAGTTAACTTTTGTTGTAGAAACTGCTGTAAATAAGGTAGGGGTAAATATAAATACAGCATCTGTATCTTTATTATCTTATGTTTCAGGTGTAAATAAACAAATAGCTAAAAATATTGTAGCGTATCGTCAAGAAAATGGTAAAATAGAAACTATTAAAGAAATTTCGAAAGTTCCTAGATTAGGTAAAAAGACATTTGAACAATGCGTAGGATTCTTTAGAATACCAGATGGAAAAAATATTTTTGATGCTACAGGTATTCATCCAGAAAGTTATAAGTCTGCTGAGAATTTATTAAAAGAATTAAAATTATCTATAAAAGAAGTTGGGACAGAGGAATTCTCTAATAAAATAGCTGAAATTGATAAAAAAGAGTTGGCTAAAAAATTAGATATTGGTATTGAAACTCTTGAAGATATAATAAAGGATTTAAAACAACCTTTGAGAGATGAGAGAGAGAATTTTGCAAAACCATTATTGAAATCAGATATCTTAACACTTGATGATTTATCAGAAGGAATGAAATTATCGGGTACAGTTAGAAATATAACACAATTTGGAGCTTTTGTTGATATAGGATTAAAACAAGATGCAATGATTCATATTTCTAAGTTTAGCAAGAATTATATAAAAAACCCATTAGATGTTCTAAGTGTAGGACAAATTGTCGATGTTTATATTATTGATATAGATAAAGACCGATCAAGAGTTGGATTAGCAATGTTTAAGGATTAGGGGGAGTGATAGATGAGTAAAAAAACAAAATATTTACCGAGTATAGATAGTTTAAGAGCTATAGCCGTTATAGCCGTAGTAATCTATCATATCGATGCGAACTATCTCCCTGGTGGATTCTTGGGAGTAGATTTGTTCTTCGTACTATCGGGTTATTTAATTAGTTCACTAATTATAAAAGAATATAAGAGAACAGGTACTGTTAATTTATATAATTTCTATGTAAGACGAGCGAGAAGGTTACTACCAGCTGTATACTTTATGATAACTGTAGTTCTAGTAATATTAACACTATTTAATGGTGTATTACTCAAAAAAAGTTATTTAGACGCGTTATTTGGATATATTTATACTAGTAACTGGTGGTATATTTTTCATAAATTAGACTATTTTGATACATTTGGATCTCAGAGTCCTTTTAAACATTTATGGTCATTAGCAATAGAAGAACAGTTTTATATGTTTTTCCCATTAATTTTCTTAATGTTTAATAGAAAAAAAAGTGATAAAACTGGTAATTATAAATTATATAAAAACTTTATATATATTGTTTTATCATTGATTTTAGTATCATTAATAGTTCATATATGGTTGTTTGATATAAATAATATTAACAGAATATATTTTGGTACAGACACAAGAGCTTTTTCTTTACTTGTAGGAGTAGTTGGGGCTATATTGTATCCTATGGATAAACTTTCTGAAAAAACTACTGCAAAAGATAATGCCATTTATAGTGTTTTTTCAATCGTATCTATCGTAGCTTTAATAGTAATTATGATTTATACATCAGAATACAATACATGGTTATACCGTGGTGGTTTTCTATTAGTTGCTGTACTAGGACTTATAATAATCATAAGTAGTGGTAGACAATATACATTTGTGTCAAAACTATTGTCATTTAGACCATTTGTTTTTATTGGGAAAATATCATATAGTTTATACTTATGGCATTTTCCAATATTAGTTATTACAACACCGGTGTCAGAAATAGGGAATCCAAATCTATTTTATGTAGCATTAAGAATAGTTTTAATTTTCTTAGCTGCAACTGGAAGTTATATGTTTGTAGAAACTCCAATAAGAAAGTTAGGATTCGTAAATTATATTAATTTACTATTTAAGAGAATAATGAAATTTAAAAATAATACAA
>CAUUEM010000052.1:0-7677 GCA_963544045.1 uncultured Gemella sp.
CAGCACTTCCTGCTATAGCTCCGTAGAATGGATATTTAAGTCTTAAGTTAACCCCGAACATCGCTGGTTCTGTAATACCTAGTAATGCAGAAATACCTGATGCTGAAGAGATTGATTTCATTTTTGTGTTTTTAGAGAATACTAATACTGCAAGAACTGCTGCACCTTGAGCAACGTTTGACATAGATGCAATTGGGAAAATAAATGTTAGTCCTGTTGCAGCTAATAGTTGAGTTTCGATAGCTGCGAAACTTTGGTGAAGACCAGTAATAACAATTGGCGCATATAATAAACCAAAAATACCAGCTCCAACAAATCCACCATTAGTGTATAACCATTGTAACCCTTCTCCAAGCAATGTACCTGCTTCACGAAGAACAGGTCCCATCCATGCGAATGTTACAAATCCTGTTACAAATAATGAAATTAATGGTGTAGTTAAGTTATCTAACCATGATGGTGTTACGCGACGTAAGAATTTTTCAATTGTTGCAAGAAGCCATGCTGCAGCTAAGATAGGTAATACTGTACCTTGATATCCAACTTTAGCAATCTTAAATCCAAATACATCCCAATATTGTAGTGATGTTACTTTTTGTAAACCTTCTACAACCTGTCCACTTTGGTTAACAATATCAGCTGCTGGTGCTAAAAGTTGATTAGTAGCTGGATCTAATTTACCAAATGTATAGAAGTTCATAATATCTGGGTGAACCATTAGCATAGCAAGTGCTGCACCAAGATATGGGTTACCACCAAAACGCTTAGTTGCAGAGAAACCAATTAATACTGGTAAGAATACGAATGGTGCATTGGCAAAGACGTTAACCATATCAGCAAGACCAGCAATACTTGGATTTGCTTCAATAACTGATTTACCTGTATAGAATAAATCTTTAGATGTTAATACGTTATTAATCCCCATTAATAACCCTCCAGCAACAATCGCTGGAATAATTGGTACGAAGATATCACTTAACATTTTAACAAAACGTTGAATAGGATTTCCTTTTGCTTTTTTTACTGTATCTGAAGAATCTTCTTCACTATTAACATTATTTCCTTTATAAGCATCATTGTAAGCAGCATATACTTGTTGTACTAAACCACTCCCAAAGATTAATTGAAGTTGACCGTTGTTAAAGAATACACCTTTAACTCCTTCAATATCTTCTAACTTATCTTTATCATATTTTTCCTCATCATTTAATTCTAAACGAAGACGTGTTGCACAGTGAACTACACTAC
Source organism: uncultured Gemella sp. (assembly GCA_963544045.1). Classification (GTDB taxonomy): domain Bacteria; phylum Bacillota; class Bacilli; order Staphylococcales; family Gemellaceae; genus Gemella. Next base: position 1,249 of record CAUUEM010000052.1, read on the forward strand.
GAATGTTGCTTTCGCCACCACTGTACTCTACAACTTCATTAACAACTTTTTTTAAATCCATTATATTTTTCTCCTTTTTTTATTTTTTAATTTTTATAATAACACTTCGGTAATGACCGATAAAATATAAATGGTAACGTTACTTTTTTTATCTTATATCATTTCCCACCTTTTGTCAATAGGAAAAAGTAACGTTACCTAAATTTTTTATTTTTATTTTTGTAAATTGAAAAACAATCATTGTTTTAGCGATTGATTTTAAAAAATAGTATATTTCTTGCTTATAGGATTTTAACTTTGATATAATCAAATCAGCTTTATAATTAACTCAATGGAAGGTACTTCAATGAATATATCTATTCTACGGCTTTTTAGCAAAATATGGACTAATATCTATAAAAATAAATCAACTTATCTTTCTATTGCGACTGTATTACAATTAACACTACTAAGTGGTGTTTGGTTAATATCTAAAATATTCCGTTTAGCTTTAAATTTTGCAGGAGAGGATAACTTAGATAAAAATAATATTTACCATATTATTTCAAGCCCTATCAGTTTTATACTACTTATTATTTTGATTCTAACTGCAGCTTTTTTTATGTTTATAGAATTTTCTACTCTTACCTTTACAATTTATGGGCAATTAGTAGAAAGAACCTATTCTATTCGTAATATCGCTAGTAATGCATGGGAAAAGATGAAGAATTTAATCGGTATCCAGATTATATTTTTTATTGGATATTTTATTTTATCTATTCCTGTTACTAATATTGGTATAAAATCAATACTCTCACAGAATTTTTATATTCCTAAATTTATCACAGATGAACTTTCTAAATCTAATTCTGGAAGTTTGATTTTAGCTGCTGTTGTTGTAGTAGCTACATATATCCATATTAGGTTAATATTTACTCTTCCCCTAACAGCTATAGGTGATAAGAAAATTTTAGATAGTATAAAAGAAAGTTGGAGACTCACTAAAAAAGGTAAATTTAAATTCTTTATTACTATAGGTATATTTGAATTGATTTATGCCATTATTTCATTTACCACAGTAAGTTTAACAGTATCATTATTAGCTTTTATTGATCCAAAAGGCAATAATTTTATTATCGAAACAGTATTCTTTACTATCCTAAGTGCAACTATCTTTTTCTTTGGAGCCCTTTCTAAAGTAACGAGTATAACCGCAATTATTACAGTATTAATAGAACAAGATCAGATATCTAAAGAAATGGTTATAAATAAAAAAGAGGATAAGAAAAAATCGCGAGTTCTTCTTTTCTTATCAACAGTTTTAGTTTTAGGAGTAATTATTTTTAATGGTTTCACTTTATACTCTAATGGAGTTAATGACAATATCAAAACAATTGCCCATAGAGGTTATGTTGAAAAAGGAGTAGAAAATTCTATTGAAGCATTAGAAGCTGCGGCTAAAGTTGGAGTCGATTATGTTGAGATGGATGTTCTTATGACAAAAGATAATAAGTTTATAGTAATACACGATTATAATTTAAAACGTCTTGCAGGTATAAATAAAAAAGTTCAAGATATGACATATAATGAATTAGTAGGTTTACCTATTTCCCAATCAGGTCATACAAGTAAGATACCATCTTTTGAAGAATATGTAAAAAGAGCTAAAGAACTTAACATGAAACTTGTAGTAGAATTAAAACCACATGGTGGTGAACCAAACAACTATGTTGATATATTTATAGAAAAGGTAAAAGAGTTAGATATAGAAAAAGATTATAAATATATGTCCCTAGATTTAAAAATTATGGAAGAATTAGAATCTAAAGCACCTCAACTAGAAACTGGATATATAATTCCTTTCCAGTTTGGTAAATTTTCTAATAATAATGTTGACTTTTTCGCTATAGAAGACTTTTCATTTAGTAATTCTCTAGTGGAACAAGCAAAATCTCAAAATAAAAGTGTTTATGTTTGGACAATAAATGAACCTAGTTTAATTACTAAATATTTACAAAGCCCTGCGAATGGTATAATTACGGACGAGCCCGTTCAGGTGAAAGAAACAAAAGAAAAATTAGAAAAAAATAACTCTTATTTTGATAGAGTATTAAGACTAGTAGGGTTGGAAAATTAGAATAAACCTATATAAGTTGGTAAATTAACTTATATAGGTTTTTTGGTTTAATCTTTAACTTTTTTAATCAATAACTTTTATGGTTAATTCTACAGTTCCATGAATATTAGCTGGTCTACCTTCGAACTCATGATTGTAATCCTCAATATTGATATCATATTTTAATGTTTTACTTTTATCATTTCCTATTTCCACTATTAAACTTTCTCCATCAGCAGAAATCTCTAACTCTGTTGGAATATCTTTATCATTATCTAAGAAAGCACCCATATTTTCCCAATCTTTTAATGGATTTTCAAAAGTTACTTTTCCATCTTTAATCTGCGATTTCTTAACTTCAACTGTAATTGGTAACCTTGTAAATGTAAATTCACGCTGTTTGTTTTCATTTAGAGTAGCTTCAGCAATAGTTGCACGACTCGCATATTCTTTTAACCACTCAAAATCTTCTTTTGTGATTTCTCCTAAATATCCTGTATTAATATTTAATACTTTAATTATATCTAAATAATTTTTAGCTAACGGATTCCCATCAACTACTAAACGACGTAAATTAGGTAATTTTTTTAGAACACTTATGTCGCTAATATTCATATTTTTCAACTCTAACGCTTCAATATTTTTTAAACCTTCAAGAGCGTTGATATCGCTAATATTCTTATTGTTTTTCAAATATAATGTTTTCAAATTAACAAGCCCAGCTATATCTAAAATATTGTTATTACTAAGTTTATTATTATCTAAGTGTAACTCTGTTAAGCTAGTCATATTTTTTAGAGCTGATATGTCATTTAACTCATTGTCTTCTACATCTAAATTTTTCAAGCTTAAGCCTTTAACAAAATTAAGATTTTGTAAATTCCCTTGACCTACACGAACATCTTCTAACTTACTATTTGACATTAAGTCTAAATTAGCTACATCTACTTTCTCTTTTGTTTGATTTTGATTTGTATAATAGAATAGTTTCAACTCTGATAATTTTTTCAAGAAAGAGAAGTCTTTTATTTTTCTAACTTCATCTTTTTTAGCAAGAACTTTAAACTCTTCTAAATTAGTTGCATTCTCCAAAAATTTTACCAGTTCATCCTCTACTGGAATATTTATAAGCGTACTTCCTAATTTACCCTCTCCATTAGCATCAAATACACGTAATTTTTCAAAATCACTTATATGAAACTCCGTTTCAGAATTTGGTTTTGGAGTTGATTTAGGTTTATTATTAGCGACATGTTCAGAATTAGCTTTATCTGTTAAATTTTTATATTTTTTGTTAAAATTACTCCAATCATTTAATAACGCTCTATAAAATACTTTGTCAGTTGCTGATAACTCTACTGTATCTGTTGATTTTTTAGCTGTTTTTTTTGACAAATTAACATTCAAAATGAATGTTCCCCATTGTTGGTAAGATTTAAACCATTGCACTGCATATAATCCATTTTCAATATTATCCGGTAAAATATACTTACCATCTTTTTTTGTAATAGTATATTGTTTCCCAATAGGTACTAGTTCTTCTGTTTCATCATTTACCTTAGGTTGATTTTTTCCTTTCTTATTAACTACCTCATAAAGTTTCAATGTACCATCTTCATTTGTATCTAAATCAATTTCGCTTCCATCAAAAGTTTTAGCAATTGGTAGTGTAAATTCCTTATTAGTTATATCTACTTCCTCTATTTGTTTTGCGAATCCTCGTTTTTTATTGATTTTTTCTAAAGAATTTAATGGAGAAAAATCATGAATACTGTTATTACTCAAGTTTAAATCCGTAAGTTTTACTAAATTAGTTAAACTACTTACATCTGTTATTTTATTATCTGCAGCTCTTAACGAAATCAAATCAGTCAAATTTTTTAATGGTGTTAAATCTTTAATATCATTTGCCCCTAAACTTAGGTGTGTTAATTTAGTTAAATTTGCTAAAGGTGTTAAATCAGAAATTTTATTAACATTAACATAAAGCTTTTTAAGATTTTTTAAATTTTTCAATGCTTCTAGAGAAGTAATTTTATTCTCAGTTAACCATAGATTTGTTAAATTTGTTAAATCTTTTAATACTGATATATCTTCAATATTCTTATTACTAGTCAAATCTAAATTGATTATCTCTGTTAGATTTTTCAATGCACTTATATCAGCTATATTATTTTCAGAAAGAACAACATCATTTAATTTTGTTAATCCAGACAACGCATTTATATCGGTTATACCTCTATTAGCAATACTAAGAGTCTCAAGATTAGTTAATTTTTTCAAAGCATCAATATTATTAATTACATAATCTGCTGGATTTTGTGCATCTGAATATTCTGGATCACTAAAAGGTCCAGCAATATTTAAACTTCTTAAATTAGTTAATTTACTTAATGCTGATATATCTTTAATTTTCACATTTTCTAAAGATAGTTCTTCCAATTTAGTTAAATTAGCTATTGGAGCTATATCCTTGATATCATTATATTCTCCGTTAATCTCAAGTTTTGTCAAATTCGTCAAGTTTTCTATACCTGATAAATCTTTAACACCATAAAGATTAGTTAATTCTGTTATTTTAGATAAATCTTTCCCTTTAAACTTATCAGCTAATACTTTATCTTTGAATATCTCTTTTTTATCTATATTGAATTTTATATTATTAACTCTCCAAACATAATCATCTGTAGATAATTTCAAGTTTACAGGTACTACTTCCCCTTGATTTTTATTTAAAAATTCTTCTGTAAATGTAAAATCAAATTTAGAAGTTTCTGGATTGTAAGTAGCTCTTACTCCTTCTACATTTGTTGTTACTTCTGAGAATAAGTTAATTGGCTCATCATTTTCAAAAACTTTTGCTAATTTTTCACCTAGCTCATTTATACCTTTAAATGGACTTTCTACTGAAACTGTTGTCCCAGCAACATCGATAGTTTTATCATAGTTAATTCTTTGACCATCAAATCTCACACTGCCTTCGCCTTCCAGTTGTTTAGCTAATCTATCGGCAATATACTGCTCAAGTCCCGAATAATCACTAATATGATTCCCACCTAATACTAAATCTTTTATATTATCTAAATTCTTTATTGCACTAATATCTGAAATATTATTACTTCCAAGTGATAAAAGTTCCAATTTAGTAAGGTTTTTCACTACTGAAATATCTTTTATCCCGCCACTTACAGCTGGATGCACAGGGTCTCCCGTTTGATCGTTATTGTTGTGAAGATCTAAATGTTTTAAATTAACAAGTTTTTCTAATGGACTTATATCTACTAATTTATTTGCATATAAATCTAAATACTCTAAATTAGTTAATTCTGAAATTGGTTTTAAATCTGATATTCTATTTCTAAATAAACTTAGTTTTGTTAATTTAGTTAATTTTGATATTGGTGATAAATCAGAAATTTCATTTTCTGCTAACTCAAGTTTTTCCAAATTAATCACATTTTCTAATCCTGCAAGAGTTTTTATTCCACGTGTTTGAACAAATTTAAAATCTGCCGTTTCTTTTAATGAACTAGCTTCTAAAATAGGATTTCCCTGCTTATCTCTCATATTAATCTCTTTTAGAGATTCTATTTCTTTTCTAGTTATTTTTTTGTTATCATCTCTTGTTGAATCTATATTTTTGTTTATTAATTTTCTTAAATTCGCATCACTTATTGTAATTTCTTCATCTTCAGGCTTAACTGTTTCTTCCTTATATTTAATTCCAATTAAATTCAGCTCATTTGTTACTATCTCAACATGTTTCTTATTATCTTTAGCAACATTCTTAAATGGTAGAGATTCTTTGCCACTTCCGTCTTTATTTATATGATATGCTTCTTCTACTTCTTTTTCTACAGAAATCTCTACTTTAACAGGCTGTCTTATTTGTCGTTCTTCTCCTGATTTGGTAGAAAACTTAATATTATAAATATCATTATTAGTGTTATCTACATTAGGTACATCAACTTTCTCTACTTCTAATCTAGCAACATCTTTTTCTAATGCAGCAGTTGGTGTGTCAACTTTAACTGGTGTACTATTGTCATTATCTTCAAAAACAGCTCTTGTTTTATCTTCATTTAATGTTACATTCTCTCCATCAGCTGTTTCATAAACTGGTATTTCTGGTTTACTTGGTTCTGCCGGCTTTTCTGGTTTATTTGGCTTAGTTGGATCCTCTGGTTTTACATCCGGTTTACTTGGAGTTGTTGGATCCTCTGGTTTTACTTCTGGTTTACTTGGAGTTGTTGGATCCTCTGGTTTTACTTCCGGTTTGCTTGGTGTTGTTGGATCCTCTGGTTTTACTTCTGGTTTGCTTGGTGTTGTTGGAT
>CAUUEM010000053.1:0-7519 GCA_963544045.1 uncultured Gemella sp.
TCATAAATGCAACCTTTTATATCAAGGGCCATGGCATTAATAGTAAAGTCTCTTCTATCTAAATCATCTTTTAAGTTATTTACAAATTCAACTTTATCCGGTGATCTGTGATTACTATAGTTGTCTTCTGTTCTAAACGTCGTTATTTCATATGAATTATTTTTGTATAAAACAGTAACCGTACCATGTTGAATACCTGTATCAATTGTTTTTGAAAAAATTTCTTTTATTTCCTCTGGTAATGCATTTGTTGTAATATCTATATCTGAAAAATTTTTATTTAATATATAGTCTCTTACACAACCACCTACAAAGTATGATACAAATCCTGCTTTATTTATTATTTCTAGCACTTCAATTGCTGTACCAAATTTTTCTTTAAAGCTTTTTGTTCCCATATAATCCTTTCTAAATAGAAAAGCTGGAGAATTAATCCCCAGCCTTGTATTTTTTAAAATTATTTAGATAAGTTATAAGTATCTCTAGCAATCATAACTTCCTCATCTGTTGGAATTACAAATGCTTTTACTTTTGAATTTGGAGTTGAGATTTCTGTTAGTTTTCCACGAACATTGTTTTTCTCTTTATCAATTTCTACACCTAAGAATGAAACTCCTTCTAATACTTCTTCACGTACCCAAGTTGCGTTTTCACCAACACCTGCAGTAAATACAATAGCATCTACTCCGTTCATTGCTGCCGCATAAGCTCCTACATACTGTTTAATTCTATTAATATAAACATCGATAGCTTCAGCTGCGTGTGGGTCTGTGAATCTTGCATCCTCAACATCACGTAAATCAGAAGAAATACCAGATACTCCTTTTAATCCTGATTCGAAGTTAAAGATACGTAAAATTTCGTTTAGAGTTAAACCAGTTTTTTCGGCAATATAAGGGATTGTAGCTGGATCAATATCCCCTGTTCTAGTTCCCATTACTAAACCTGATAATGGAGTGAATCCCATTGAAGTATCAAATGATTTACCATTTTTAATAGCACAAACTGATGCACCATTTCCAATGTGACATGAAATAGTTTTTAATTCTTTTGGATCTTTACCTAATACTTCAGCAACTTTTTCACCAATATATCTGTGACTTGTTCCATGTGCACCATATTTACGAACTCCATATTTTTCATAAAATTCTCTTGGTACTGCATACATATAAGTTGATTTTGGCATACTTTGGTGGAAGGCAGTATCGAATGTTAGTACGTTAGGTACCCCAGGTAATTCTTTTTGGAATGAACGAACACCTTTAATGTTAGCAGGGTTATGTAATGGTGCTAAGTCTTCAATAGAGTCAACTTTTGCTAATTCTTCATCAGTTACTAAAACTGATGCATCATAAAACTCTCCACCATGAACAACACGGTGCCCTACTCCTTCAATTTCTTTTACATCAGAAACAATTCCCAATGATGTTAATTTTGATAATAACATTTCAATTGCTACATCATGGTTAGGAATGTCTACAGTTTCTTTATTTTTTTCACCATTAAATTCAATAGTGAACACACTATTTTCAATTCCTATTCTTTCTACTAATCCTTTTGTAATAACTTTTTCTTCAGGCATTTCAAATAATTGGAATTTTAAAGATGAACTCCCTGAGTTAATAGCTAGTATCTTTGTCATATGTGTATGTCTCCTCTTACTATTTTACATTATATATTATATTATCTCATTATTTTTATTTAATTACAAGAGTTATTTAAAGTTTTTTATAAAAAAATTAATAAAAAAACTAATAATTGAATGCCTATACATTGCCTATTATTAGTTTTTTTTATTATTTGACTATAAGAAAATATTTAAATTACTCTGTATATACACTACTTACAACACTCCAACTAGAACCACTAGAATTTTGCTCCAATTGACCACGACTATTTACACGATATTTTGCAACTGTATTATCCCCGCGTTTTACATTTACATATGCAAGATTATCGTTACCTAGCCATACATCTGCAGAGTAATCTGATCTAGTCGAATTCCTGTTATTATCTTTAATATAAATTGTTTTAGCCCAAGTTTCCAAATCAGATTCAGAAAGCTTTTTAGTATCTACAGAGCTATTTTCTCTAAATGTATTTGTACTAGTACTACTGCTCTTATTATTTTCTTCTTTAACTACTGTATTATCTTTCTGTTTCTGTGTTAGTCCTTTTACTGTATAACTTCGTTTAAATTCTCCTACTAATTCTAAGTTTTTTGAATTAGCAGTTGCTTTACTTAAGGTAATGCTAACTTCAACTTTGTCCCCATTTCTTAAGTTATTATTTTTATTATAAGTAATTGCTGGATCTTGCAAGAAATCTTTAACTGATGCATCGTTTGTTTCAACACTTGGAATTTTTTTAATATCAGCAGAAGGTTTTCCTTCACCATCTTCACCATACGGAGAAAACTCTATTTCATATTGACTTAAATCGACAGTTTGCTTAGATTCTTTTATAAATTTTGTATAACCAAAATAAGCTCCTCCAGCAACTAGTAAAATAGCAAGTGCACTTAGAAATGAAATTAGAAATAGATTTTTCTTTGGTTTCTGTTCTTCAGGTTCTTCTTCATAAAACTCATTTTGCGTATCATCATAATATTCATCCGATAAGTTAGGATCATAATTATAATTTTCATAATTATTGTATGAGTTGTTATTCTCATAATTAGAGTACTCATTATTTCCATAGTTATTATACTGTTGAGTATTATAGTTATCATAGTTGTTGTATGAATTATCACTATAATTTTGGTTATTTACATATAAATTATCATTGTTATAATTACCATAATTTTGATTATTTTCATATGGATTTCCATTATTATAATTGCCATAATTCTGATTATCTTCATATGAATTTCCATTATTGTAATTTTCATAATTTTCATTATACTGTTGATTATTAGAATTACTATTTTGATTGTTACTTCCAAAATTCTCTTTATAATCTCTTCTTCTTTTCATAATGTACCTCTTCAATATTTATTACATACTATATTATCATATTTTATTGAAAATTTCTATAGAGTAATGAAAACGAATTACATAAAAAATAAGAGCTTATAAAAAGCTCTTATTTTTTACCCAATTGATCCTTCCATCTCAAATGAAATTAATCTATTTAATTCTACAGCATATTCCATCGGTAATTCTTTTGTAAATGGTTCAATGAATCCCATTACTATCATTTCTGTAGCTTGACCTTCATCTAAACCACGACTCATAAGATAGAATAATTGCTCTTCAGAAACTTTTGATACTTTAGCTTCATGTTCTAAAGAAACATCAGAATTTTTAATAATATTGTATGGAATAGTATCTGAAGTTGAATATTCATCTAAAATTAGTGTATCACATTCGATATTCGAACGAGAACCTTCTGAATTTTTTCCGAAGTTAATCCAACCTCTATAGTTAACTTTTCCTCCGCGTCTTGACATTGATTTTGAAACTACAGTCGATGAAGTACGAGGAGCTAAATGAATCATTTTAGAACCAGCATCTAGTACTTGACCTTCACTTGCCATTGCAATAGATAACGTGCTACCACTAGCTCCTTCACCTACTAATACACATGCTGGATACTTCATAGTAAGTTTAGAACCTAGATTTCCATCAACCCATTCCATAGTACCATTTTTTTCAACTATTGCACGTTTTGTTACTAAGTTGTATACATTAGTTGACCAGTTTTGAATTGTCGTATATCTAAATCTTGCATTTTCTTTAATAAAAATCTCAACTACTGCTGCATGAAGGGAACTTGCAGAATATGTAGGTGCTGTACATCCTTCAACATAATGTAAAGAAGAATTCTTTTCAATAATGATAAGTGTACGCTCAAATTGCCCCATTTTTTCACTATTAATTCTAAAATATGCTTGAAGCGGAGCTTCAATAGAGACATTTTCAGGGCAGTAAATAAATGAACCACCAGACCATACCGCTGAGTTTAATGCAGCAAATTTATTATCATTAAAGTCGACTGCTTTAGAGAAATATTTTTTAAAAATTTCTTCATGGTTTTTTAAAGCTGTATCAGTATCCTCAAATATAATTCCTTGTTCTTCAAACTGCTTATGCATGTTATGATAAACAACTTCAGATTCATACTGAGCAGAAACCCCAGCAAGATATTTTTGCTCAGCTTCAGGAATACCTAATTTTTCAAATGTATTTTTTATTTCAGTAGGAACCTCATCCCATGAACGTTCCGTCTTTTCTGATGGTTTTACATAGTATGTTAAGTCTTCAAAATCAATTTCTGATAAATCACCACCCCATGTAGGCATTGGCATTCTATAAAACTCTTTTAATGCATTTAAGCGAAAATCCAACATCCATTGTGGCTCTTCTTTTCTTTTGGAGATAGTTTCAACTATTTCTTTAGTTAGTCCTTTTTCAGTTTTAAAAATAGATACATCTTTATCTGAGAATCCATACTGATACTCGGTAAACATTTCTTCATTTTTATTCAACACTATCACTCCTTCTATTTATTGTTTTCTTCTAATATTTTTTCAGTTATTTTCCATGCAAGTGTAGCACATTTTACCCTTGCTGGTAGTTGAGATATATTTTGAAGTGCTAGACTATCTTCTAAATTATCTTCGTTAAAATCATTTCCCATTATCATATTAAGGAAATCATTAATTTTTAAATTTGCTTCTGAAACAGATAATCCTTTTAGTTCCTCAGTTAACATAGAAGCAGATGCTAATGAAATAGAACATCCTGTCCCAACAAATTTAATATCTTTTATTATATTATCTTCAATATCCATACTAACAGTAATTTTATCACCACATGAAGGATTTAACATTTCTAATTTGTATCCATCAACAACTTCACCATTATTACGTGGATATTTGCTGTGATCTAAAATAACTTGTTTATATAAATCTTTTAATCCATTAAAACTCATTTTCAAAAAATTCCTTTGTTTCTTTTAACACTTGAATAAAGAAGTCTATTTCTTCTTTTGTGTTATAAAAATATAGACTTGTTCTTGCTACCGAATATGCGCCTAACTTTCCAAGCAATGGCTGAGTACACTGATGACCAGCTCTTATACAGATTCCTTTTTCATCTAAAAAACTAGTTAAATCATGTGGATGAACTCCTTCTAAATTGAAAGATACTAATGATACTCTATCACTGATCTCATTTGTTCCATATATTTTAATATTACTTATTTTTGATAACTCATCATATAAATATTTAGTTAGTTCTTTAGTATAGCTCTCGATATTTTCTAAACCTATATCTTCTAAGTATTTTATCGTTGCTCCTAGTCCTGCTGCTTCAGCCAACAAAGGAGTACCTGCTTCAAATTTATCTGGAAGAATTGCCCATGTCGATGATTTTTCCTCAACAACTCCTATCATTCCTCCTCCAAATTCTACTGGATCAAATTTTTCTAATAAATTCTTTTTTCCATATAAGACACCTATACCAGTTGGTCCACACATTTTATGCGCACTAAATGCAAGGAAGTCACAATTCATTTTGTCTACATCAATTTTCATATGAGGAACTGATTGTGCAGCGTCAACTACAAAATATATATCTTTATCTTTCAATAAACTACCTATTTCATATACTGGATTAATATTTCCTAATACGTTAGATGCATGACAAATTGAAACTATTTTAGTTTTATCGTTTATCAACTCTTTTAATTGGTTAATATTAATTCTTCCTAACTCATCTAAATCTAAAAATCTTAAAGTTAAATTTTTTCTAATTGCTAATTGTTGCCATGGTACAAGATTTGCATGATGTTCCATGTATGTAAGAATAATTTCATCTCCATCTTCAACATCTTGCTCAATTATTCTTGCTATAAAATTCATACTTTCCGTAGTACCGCTAGTATAAATAATTTCTTCATGACTATTAGCATTTATGAATTCTTTAACTAAATGTTTTGACTCTTCATATATCTTTTCTGACTCATCTCCAAGAGTGTAAACAGATCTATGTATATTAGAATTATAATTTTTATAATAATCACTTATTGCATCAATTACTTGAATAGGCTTTTGAGTTGTTGCACCATTATCAAAAAATATTAAATCATTATTTTTGATTTTTCTTTTTAGTATTGGAAAATCCTCTCTATAAATACTTAAATCTTTCATTTTTATTCACTCTCATTATTATTTATTTTCTCATCAATAAGAATCGTTACTAAGTCTTTAATTTTATCAACTGTTAATTCAGTAATTACAGGTGATAAGAATCCATGAACAAGTAGTCTACTTGACTCTTTTCTAGTCAATCCTCTGCTCTGTAAATAATATAATTGTTCTTCATCGATACGTCCTAATGAAGCCCCATGTCCTGCCATAACGTCATTTTCATCAATTAATAACATTGGATTTGCATCAGCTTTAGCATCTGAAGATAAAGTTAGCATTCTAGAGCTTTGATAAGCATTAGATCCAGTTGCACCTTTTACAATAAAGCCTACACCATTAAATACTATATGTGATCTATCAAGAAGAACACCATGTTGAAGAATATCTCCTTTTGAATTTAATCCTTGATTTACAACTTCACTATTAAAATATGTTTTCTGTTCCTTGACGCCTAATGTAACAATTTTCAGATTTGCTTCTGAACCATCACCCAGAATATGTGTTGTATTATCATGATACACATTAGCCTCATCCATTGCTGCAACATTCCAGTTAATTAATGCATCTCTATATGTTAAACCTCGTCTTAAAATAGTTCCTCTCTTTGCACTAGGCTGATTAGTTATTGAACTATAATTTATCTTTGCACCATCATGAGCTACTACTTCAGTAACGATATTGAATGGTTCACTATCCTTATCAATATTATTTATATAATTTTCAATAAAATTGAATTTAGCATTCTTTCCAACTTGTAACGTAACATGATTAAACAAGCTTTGTTCACCATCGGAAATTACTATATATTGTAAAGGTTCATCAATTTCTGAATTATCAACTACATCTACATATAATCCTGCGTTCAATAATGTATAATGTACTGATGTTACTTTACTTTCTGCATAATCTACAACACTCATAAAACTATCTTTAATATGATCATCATTCATAGCAGAAAATATATTTTTTATTTTTACCTTATTATTATATTTTTCTGGTATATTCAGATAAACCAAAGTGTTATTTTTTTGAATAACTACAAAATCATCCCTATTTACATTATATTTTTCTAATACGTCTTCATTATTAGTGGTATTTTCTTCAATACGCAATTTACTAAAATCAACATTAAAAAGATTCCAATTTTCTAAATTCATTGATTCTAATTTAGGAAAAGGTAAAGTATAACTTTTGTATAAAGCCAATTTTCTTGTATTTAAGTACCACTCAGGTTCATTAGTATCAGAAAAAATATTCTGTAATGTTTTTATACTAAGTTTTAATTTATTATTTTCCATATTAAACCTCTTCTTTTAACCAATCATATCCTTCTTTTTCTAAACGAAGTGCTAATTCTGGTCCTCC
>CAUUEM010000054.1:0-7393 GCA_963544045.1 uncultured Gemella sp.
GGAACTGTGATAGAACCATCTTCATTTTGATAGTTTTCGATAATAGCAGCTAAACAACGTCCTACAGCAAGACCTGATCCGTTTAGAGTGTGGATAAATTCAACTTTTCCAGTATCTTCACGTTTGAATCTCATATTAGCACGTCTAGCTTGGAAGTCAGTACAGTTTGAACATGAACTGATTTCTTTATATGCATTATAACTTGGTAACCAAACTTCAATATCATAAGTTTTTGCACTTGAGAATCCAGTGTCCCCAGAACATAGTGTAATAACACGGTAAGGAAGGTTTAATTTTTTAAGAATATTCTCTGCATGACTAGTCATAATTTCTAATTGTTCATAAGAATTTTCTGGTTTAGAGAAACGAACCATTTCCACTTTATTGAATTGGTGAAGACGAATTAATCCACGAGTATCACGTCCAGCACTTCCTGCTTCAGATCTGAAACAAACACTAAATGCTGTTACACCTTTTGGTAACATATCTTCACTTAAGATTTCATCATTGTAGTAGTTAGTTAAAGGAACCTCAGCTGTAGGGATAAGTGTTAATCCTTCAGATTCAACAGTATAAACATCTTCAACGAATTTAGGGAATTGTCCAGTACCGAATAATGCAGTTCTATTAACTAATTGAGGTACCATAAATTCTTCGTAACCATGTTCAGTAACGTGAATATCAAGCATAAAGTTAATAAGTGCACGTTCAAGTAAAGCACCAGCTTTTTTATAAAATACGAATCTACTTCCAGAAATTTTAGCAGCACGTTCAAAATCAGCGATATCTAATTCTTCTACTAGATCCCAGTGAGGTTTAGGTTCAAATCCAAATTCACGAACTTGTCCAATACGACGAACTTCAATGTTCTCATCTTCAGTCTCTCCATATGGAGTTTCATCTGAAACTAAGTTAGGAATACGAATAATTTTTTCATTAATTTCTTCAGAAATTTGTTTAACTTCGATATCACGTGCAGTAATATCATCAGATACTTTTTTCATTTCATTAATAACATCTGTTGCATCTTCACGTTTACGTTTTAGTACTGCGATTTCTTCGCTTCGTTTGTTACGAAGTGCTTTTAAATCTTCAACTTCAACAAGTAAAGAACGACGTTTTTTGTCTAGTTCTAGAAGAACATCAACAACATCAGTGTCTAAGTTTCTAGCTGATAATTTTGCTTTTACCATCTCAGGATTTGCTCTAAATAATTTGATATCTAACATATATATTTCTCCTTTATTTTGTAATATTAAATCTCGAATAGCTGAAAAAGGGTAAAATAAAAATCCCTTACGTCTTTTGACGTAAGGGACGATTCATATACTAACCGCGGTTCCACCCAAATTCAATCTATAAAAGATTCTCAAAAGTTTAATTTGATATTGCTATAGTAGAATTTTAAAATAAACAATAAGTGCTTTCAGCTTTAACACTCTCTCTGGAAAAGTTTTTAGATTAAAACATGTCTATAATCAAATTATATATATCTATTTAAAATCATTTTACTCTATTTCTACTAAAACTGTCAAGTATTTTCCAAATATTTAGTAGATTTTTTAAAAGTATGAGTAAGTGGATTAGTTTATATTTACTTGTCATTAGTTGTATTAGTATTAGTTGATGGTGAAGAGTTAACTTCAGGCTTAGTAGTTGTAGAAGAAGCGACTGGTTTTTCCACAGTATTATTAGTTGGAGTTTTGTTCTCTATAACTTTATTTTCAACAACCTTGTTTTCTGCAACTTTATTATTTATAGGTTTATTTTCTGTGACTTTATTTTCTACGGCTTTATCTTGAGTCTCTTTGTTTTCAGTACGTAAATTAGGAAGAGGTTTAGATAAATCAATAGAGCTAGCAAGTATTACATGAGTTTTTCCATTAAGTGTAAATACTAATGCTTTTCCATTTGGAGTATCGATTACTGAAATAGAAGATGGACTAATACCTAATGCTTGTGCTAAATAATTAACTTTTGCCTGTATATTAGCGTCATCATTATTTGTGCTAGTATTATTATCTGCTGAATTATTTTTATTATCTTCAGACTTAGCTTCTTTATTGTTACTTTCAAATGAAGGTTTCTCATCTTTAATTACATAATTAGCTTTTGAAAATTCTAGTGCAGGTAAAAAGTCGCTAAGCTCACTTATAAATTGTTTTGCTGATTTAGCTATAGTTTCACCAGATTCATCGATTTCTTGAAGTTTATTATAGTTTGTTCCATGTTCAACTCTATTAGTAGTTGGATGTTCTAATAAGTAGTGAAGTAAATTCTTAGTATTAATTAAACGTTCAACTAATGTATGCATTGGAATAATTGAGATTTTAGCTTCACTTTCATATGTATCTTTTATTAGAGAAGCCATTTCTTCACGTAAATTATTGTTTACTTTATTACTTTCTAGATTATCAATGAAATATTTAATATAACTTAAACCAGTGGCACCAGTTTGATTATCAAATTTTTTGATTTCATCTAGAAGATGAGATACTTGCTCAAATGCATTACTATCTTTTTCAGAGATAGCTTTATTAAGTTTGTTAGTTAAATCAGTTTTAGAAATACTATAATATTCAACATTACTTTCTTTTACTTTATTAAGTAATTCATTATAAGTTTTAGTTAATTGTTCTGTTACAGCATCTGTAGAAGGGCTAGTATTACTTTCATCTTTAATATTTATGTACTTATTATCAAAATTATTCAACATCTCCAAATATCCAGCTGTTGAATTACTAGGCAGGGTATTAATTTCACTTATTAATTGATTTAATGCCCTGTTAATTCTGTGTGCTTTCTTAGTATCAGAACTATATAGTAAACTTGAATCAGCTTTTAGTTTTTCAATTTTATTTAAAACTTCTGTCTTATCAAATTCACCTGTAACATAAGTTCCCGTAATATTCGGAAGTTTATTTTTGTAATATAGGTTAGCACCTTTAGAGATTATTTTAACGTAGTGATCGTGGTCACCGTGAGGAATTACAAATTTGTCTCCTTCTACGGTAATTTTGTCTACTGGTATACCAGTACGTTTAGATAATGAAAGTAATTCATTTTCGAAATCTAACTCATCATCCCCAGTAATTTTAGGAATTTCTAATTTATTTCTTGGTATAATATAGGGGTGAATGTGTGTTGGATCATAAGCGTGTGATGGCTCATTAAATATGAAGAAATCTTTTGTTACTTTAATCGCTTCTTTTGGAACACCGTAGACATCTGCAATATAATCTATTTGTTTTTTAATTTCATCAGTTAATTCAACTTCTGTTTCATCAACATGAATAGCATTAAGTAACACAGTATGACTATGGTCACCATGTGGGTATGTTAATGCTTGACCATTTTCTGTTTCTACTAATTTGATAAGACTTGAATCAATGTTTAATATTTTTGCTAAGTGATTTATTTTCTTAGTTACTTCAGCAGAATATACAGGTTTATTTTCAACTTTATCATTTTTATTAATGTTAATATCTTTTAATAGAGTAGTAGTACCATCATATGTTAATGCATCTCCATTAGAAGTAGCTACGTATTTAAATTTAGTTTTATCAATTTTATTTTTTTCAGAAAGATATTTGATTTTGTCATTTACTTCTTTTTCTAGTGAATTATACTCTTCTTTTGCTTTATCTAAGTGTTTTTTAGGAATTAATTTTTCCCATTTAGAATTAACTAGTTGCTTATAGAAAATAAAGTGTTCATGACCATCGTGTGAAACAAGTAGTCCCGTTGAAGTAGATCTGATTTTACTTTCGTCAGATAAGATAAATCCATCGCTAGTTTTAAATTGAACTCCAGCAAATGATAAAATACTTTGTTTTACTGAATTATTACCACTATTGTTGTTGACCGTAGGAATTGCTGGTTTTGGTGTGGTTGGGAGTGGATTTGTTACCACTGAATTATTATTGTGTTTTGGAATATAGTGATAATGGTCATTATGCCTTACTGTATATCCATATTTATCTTCACTTACAATATCTTTTGGATCAAATTTATAATTATCATTGTTATTTGGACTAGTTTGAGTTGTTGCATGTGAAGTACTATGATTATTTAGTAAATATTCCCATTTTGTTCCACGTAATTGTGAATAAGGAATAATGTGCTGATGACTCCCATGTTGAACAATAAATCCAAAGCTATTACTTCCTATAATATCTTGAGCTCCTTTAAATATATAACCATCACTAGTTGGAGAAACAATTCCAGCAGTTGAAGAAGATAATGCAGAATTAACTCCAGACTGTTTTGCTTGTGATAGTTGCGAAGAAGATAGAGAACTTTTCTTGATATAGTGATAGTGATCACCATGTCGAACTACATAACCATCAGCAGTTTCGCTTACAATATCGCTTGGGTTAAAACTATAGTTATCTTCATGTGAATTACTTGAGTTTGTAGATGTAGATGAAGAATGGGCATGGTGGTGGGCATGTTCTGTTATCTCTTTTGCAGTTTTTTCATCGACAACATTAGATTGAGATACTCCTTTTTTAGGATAGTAATAATATTTTCCATCTATTTTTATTATGTACCCTTGAGCTACTTCATATTGTATGTCTTCATCTTTTAAAGTATAATTATCATTTTTATAAACAAGTGAATCAATAAATTTTGCATTATAAGGCACTAGACCTTTTTCAAAGTGGCTATGGTCTCCGTGAAGAGTAGCATAACCATCTTCAGTAATTGCCGTAACTACGATTGTACTTGTTTTTTCTGCATAAGCTATTTTCTTAGTTTCCTTAACGCTTTGTGTAACTGCATTAGATGAAGGATTATCTTTTTTTGAAAATTCATAACCTCCATAACATACTGCAGATAATGCTAGTAAAGTGGATGGTATTATAAGTATTTTTTTTTTCTTTTTATCCATAATATATACTCCTATATTCTCTATTTCAAAATCATTTCGATTTATTATAACATTTATTTGCTGGTGTGTAAATAGTATTGTTTACGATTTATTAGGAAATATAAAAAATATATAATAATATAATGTGTATTATTACACGTGAATATATAATTTAAGTACTATTAAATGAAAAAATTATACTTTTGATAATAATATATGTTATAATAATTTGTATATTAAACATTTATAAAGGAGTTTCATATGACACAATTTAATTTTAAACAATTAGTTGATGTAGAGTACTTATTATCTAATAGAGATAACTATAATTTTGTAGTAATCGATGCTCGTGGTGGTATGCTAGAAGAAAGATCTTTAATGTATGATAAAGCTACTGTTGTTGATTGGACTGATATTAGTTTATTAGGAGAGTTTGGTGGAGAAGAATTGGGGAAATTACTTTCTAAAGAAAACTATCAACAAATTTTTTCTAAGTTAGGAATTAAAGAAGGTTCAGAAGTATTAGTTTATGGTTTTACAATGCCAGATCAAGGATTTGGTGATGAAGGACGTATTCTTTATACATTTAATTACGCAGGATTCAATAATGTAAAAATTATTGATGGTGGTTTTAAACAGGTTGAAGCGTTAGGCTTTAATAAAGAATATAACCCTTCGGAAGATAGAATCGATGTTAGTGATATAGTTAGAGTTGAAGCAGAAAATAACAGCAATGCTATTTTTACTGACGAATTATTATCATTAGTAGGTAATGAAAATGTACAGATTATTGATACAAGATTAGAAGTTGAATACAATGGTCGCGTTATTTATGGAGAAAACAAAGCAGGTCATATTCCAACTGCAGTATCTTTACCATTTAACTCATTAGTAGATAAAGATGGGTTTATTAAATCTAGAGAAGAGTTAGAAAAATACTTTGAAGAAAAAGGTCTAGATAAAAATAAATTACAAATTACATATTGTACAACTGGTGTTCGTGCATCATATGTAGCGGTTATATTAACAGAATTAGGTTATAAAGTAAGAAACTATGAACCATCATTTGCAAGATATGCTAATGTTGGTGAGGTAGAATAAAGGATAAAAAATATATAATACTACAATTTAAATAAACTAAATTAGAAATATATATGATTGAGAATCTGATTTACGTTGTTAAAGATAGAAAACATAAAAATTCAACTTTAATGGAGGAATCATGTTAAGAAAAGCAACTAAAGATGATAAAAAAGTATTAGAAGGCTTAGGGGAATTTGTAGAGTCATTAGAATTAGATATACTAAATGAAGTGTCAAAGGAAAAATTTTACAAGATATTAACTTATATATTCGAGTCGGAAGAAGATAGATTTAGTTATAAGTATTGTACAGTTTATGAAGAAGATGGAGAGATTCTAGGTTTTTCATTTAGCTATCATTATGATAACTTAGATGAAATGAGGAATTTTTGGTTTAATAATGTAAGAAGCAAGTTTGGGCTAAGTAACAACAGTATTATTTTTGATTATGATGAAATGTTAGAAGGTGAGTTTTATTTAGATACACTATATGCTTTTTCTGAAAGTAGAGGAAAAGGTGTAGGTAATAAATTATTGGAAGACTTTACTAAAAGTAGTTATCCACTATTAAGTTTAAATGTAGCTCAATCAAATCATAGAGCAAGAAAACTGTATGAGAGCTTTAATTTTAAAAAAGAATGTGAAATTTATATAGGTCATGAAAATTATGATCATATGGTAATAAGAAAGTAAGTAAAATCTAAGTATGAATGAGGTAAATAAGTACTTCATTCTTTTTTATTGAGAAAATATTATATTTTCAGAAAATTTATTGATATTTTCAATAAAATTACATATGAAATTATGTGAACGTGTGATATAATGGTATGTAAATAATTATTTTTTGTAATAATAAAGGAGAAATTACATGGTAGAATTACTAAGAAAAGACCAAGAAGTTGAAAATACTTGGGATATAGAATCTATTTTCGCAACAGAAGAAGATTTTTGGAAACAATTTAAAAAAGTAGAGGAATTTCTTCCAGAAATTAAAAATTATAAAGGAAAAGTAACTAATGGAGCAAAAGAACTATTAGAAGTTTTTAAAGTTAGTGAAAAATGGGGAATTAAATTAGAAGAATTATATATTTATGCTTTCTTTAGAAATGACCAAGATAGTACTGACAGTAAAAACAAAGAAATTTATGCTAAAACTGGAAGCTTAGCTTCTAAATTTGGAGCTGAATGGTCATTTTTAGTACCAGAACTTTTATCAGTAGATGAAGAAGTTTTAAATAGATATATAGAAGAACTTGATGAATTAAAAGTTTATAAATTTGATATTGAAAAAATTAATAAAAAACGTCCTCACACATTAGATCCAGAGCAAGAAAAATTAATTGCTATGGCTAGTGAAGCATTAAGTGCAAGTGATGAAACATTCGCAGCATTAAATAACACAGATGTTGATTTTGATGATGTTGAAGATAAAGATGGTA
>CAUUEM010000055.1:0-7319 GCA_963544045.1 uncultured Gemella sp.
ATGAATAATAATGACATAATAAACATTGATGATCCTGCTAAAGTCGCAAGTTTTTTGATGAAGTTAACTCCTCTTGCTGCTAGGAATAACGCTACTATGAATATAACTAGTGAAATAATTTGTACATAAGTTATATTCATTTTACTAATACGGTTATCTCTAAATATAGCCCAACTGAATGCTGCGATAATACGTGATGGTTTTTGAGAAATATAAGGCATATGTACTACCCAAATTGTCCATCCAGCATAATAAGCTAGTAATTTACTGTGTGTTTCTTTAATCCAAGAACTAACACCTCCACCAGCATCTTTAAATGTAGATCCTAGTTCACCAACGATTAGTGAATATGGAATAAAGTAAATTACGAAGATTAAAACCCATGAGAAAATAGATTTAAGTCCGCCAAATTCTGAATATCCGTTAACGATATTACCGAACGCCCAAACAGTAGAGAAGGCCATGAACGCTAACGTATACCAAAATATCTTTTTAGCTTCTTTCTCCATATAATCTTCCTCCTAAAATATTTAATTTTTAATTCTGCATTAAGCATTAATAAAAATATTAGCACAGTATAAATAATTATTCAAGCAATATTAGTGTTGTTATAATGAAATTTAATTATAGTAAACTAGCAAAATTTATGTCGATAGAAGAAAATATTCTTATTGTGTTTATCATAAAAATTTAACTGTTATAGGTAAAATATAACTTATTGTTATAAAGAAATATTACTTTGAAATAAATATAAAATTTTCATATTATTAAATAGTTTTTAAATTAATAACTTCTGCAGCTATATTTTGGGGGGGAATTATTTTGAAAATTATGAAAAGATACTAGAAAATGAAAATATAGATTTAAAGTAAAATGCTCCAATTCAATATACATATATATTTTTAAAATAGTAATTTAAATTTTGCTACTATTTCTTTGTAAATAGCTTTATATTAATGTTTATGCTATGAGCATACGATAAGATTAAAAACTTGACATTATTATAGAATAGTAATAATATATGTGTAGATAATAGAGTGTAATATTTATTATTAACTATTCATTTATAATTTTATACATTGATATAAGGTTATAAATAAAAGAAAGGAGAAAAATATACTAATGAAAAAAATTACAAAAGTAATTAAGATGAGTGTTCTAGCTTTATCGACATTAGTAGCGTTACTTTTTGTATCATCATTAACAGCTAATGCAGCTGAAGGTAAAGAACTAACAAAAGTTGTTACTGATATTTCTGTTACAGATGCTGGAAACAATGAAGTTAAACCAGATGTTAACGGCAACTACAATGTTACTACTGATAGAGTATATCGTTTTTTAGCAAACTTTGATTTGAAAAACTATAATGGAAACCTATCAGAAGGGGATTATTTCAATTTAAAAATTCCTAATTCAGTAGCAGTACAAAAATATTCAGCTGATATTAAAGATACAAAAACTCAAGTTGTTATTGCTGAATCAGAAATAACACCTAACGCTAACGATCAAGGTGGAAACGCTAAAGTAACACTTAAAAATTTCTCTGAATATCTAACTACAACTAAGAGTGATGATATAAGAGATATTACAGGTCATTTTACTATTGATTTCTTATTCAAAAAAGATCAAACTAAAACACCTGTTACTTTTGATAGCTTAGCTGTGAAAAATAAAATCACTCATACTTTCACATCTGCAACTAAACAAGGAGAAAACAAAGGGTATGAAAACTTTGCTAAAAATGGTAATGATGTAGAGAACAAAGGATGGACTTCTGAAAAATTAGCAGCTATAGGTTCTATTTCTAAAGGAAATATTTACTCACCATGGCGCGTTCGTGTTAATGCTGGTAAAAAAGACTACGGAAGCAACTTAGCATTAGTAGATGAAATCGCAACTGATACTAAATATGCAGCTATTCAATATATTCCTGAATCATTAACAGTATACAAAGCTACTATTAATGATGGTACTTCTGAAGTACCAGCAGGCGCTGTTAAACTAACTGAAGGTACTGACTACACAGTTGAGTGGAACAGCAATTATACTTCTTTAAAAGTAATTTTTAAAGATGGTTCACAATCATACTATGTTACTTATAACACTACAACTCCTGGAGACGGAAGTTTAGTAGGAAATAGAGTAGCATTATTAAAAAATAATACTGAGGCTCTTCCTCAACGAAACAATCGTTTAATTTACGGCTATGTTAGTGAAAGATTATCAGTATTAAACGAAGTAATTGATGCTAATCCAATTTATAAAATTAAAATTAATAAAACAGATAAAGTAAAAGTAACTCCAGTTAAAGGAGCTGTTTATACAATTACAGACTCAGAAGGAGTTTTAGTGGAAGATGTTACTACGGATGAAAATGGAGTGGCAGTTTCTAAAGAATTAGCAAAAGATGCTTTAGGAAAAGTGTTCACAATAATCGAAAAATTAGCACCTAAAGGTTATAAACTAGATCCAACTGTTTATACTGTAAAAATTGGTGAGAATAATTCAATTATTAATCTTCAAGATGAACCTGAAGATACACCTCCAACTCCACCAACTCCACCACCAAACAAACCAGTTAAGCCAAATGAACCTGGTAAACCAGGAAAACCTGAAAAACCAGGTAAGCCTGAAAAACCAAGTAAACCTGAAAAACCAAGTAAGCCTGAAAAACCAGGAAAACCTGAAAAACCAGGGAAACCTAATAAACCAGGGAAACCAACTACACCAGTTGTAAAAGAAAATGCTAAAAAAGGTGTTCTTCCAAAAACAGGTGTGGAAACTAATAGCTTAGCTATGGTAGGTTTAGTTATCGGACTTGGAGCATTAGCTTTAAGACGTAAAGCTAACAAATAATTTATAAAAACGAACTTAGGAAACTAGGTTCGTTTTTTATTGTTTTAATAGAGTAGAGGAGTAATAGATACCAATAAATAGAAGAAATAATTAAATATGATATATTAAATTTAAATTTTTTTATTTACATTAGTTATATTTTAAATAGATATAGTAATATGTTATTAATCCAAAGTTAAGATAATTATATATTATTAACTATTGAATTAGCTTTTAATATAAATTATAATGATTTTTACAAGAAGTTTTATAATTTATATAAGGAGCTGAGGGTACTTTGAAAAAAAGAAAAAGTACATTAATTAAACTAATTCTATTTATGATGAGTTTAGTTACCATCTCATTACTAGTTACGACAGTTTTTATGAGAGGGTATATTAAGGATCGTGAAGAAGAAATTATTCGACAGAGAATTAGTTCAACGGCAAAAATTATCGCAATGGATAAAAGTGTTCAAGAAGCGGTAAAAAATAAAAATCAAGAAAAGTTCATTCAAGAATATACATTAAAGGCAATGAAAGAAACTAGAACGGACTTTATAGTAGTAACGGATAAAGATTTTGTCAGATATTCACATCCAAAAGAAGAGTTGATAGGAAATAAATTCTCAAGTATCCAAGATATTGAAGCAACGTTTACTGAAGGAGATCATTTTAGTAAGCAGACCGGTACTTTAGGAGAAGGGATTAGATATTTTACAGCTCTAAAAGATGAAAGTGATAATAATATAGGAGTTGTCTGTGTAGGTTATACAAAAAAAACAGTAGAAAACCAAACTTTAGAAGCACAGAAAAACTTATTTTTCTCATTATTAATTGGACTTGGTGCAGCAGTAATTTTATCATTCTTATTTAATGAAAGATTGAAAAAGATTCTTTTGAACTTAAATCCAGAAGAAATAGCTCATTCTTACCTAGAAAAAGAGTTAATAGCTGATCATGTGTCCGAAGGAATAATTGGGATAGATAAAAGCAAAAAAATAATAGTAATAAATAGTAGTGCAAACTATCTACTAAGAAAAGCTAAATTATCTACAAATATAGAAATAAATGAAACTCTTAGTGAAGATACATATGATTTACTGTTTAAAGATATTTTAGATAGTAGAGAAAATAGTCACGATGAACAAATATTAATAAACCATGTGGATTTATTATTAAATAGAAACCCAATATATTATAAAGGAAAACTATATGGGGCAGTAGTGACTTTACGTGACCAATCTGAAATGAAACAACTAATCACAGAATTAAGTGGTACGGAGAAATATAATGATAGTTTGCGAGAGCAGAGTCATCATTTTATGAATAAACTTCATGTACTTCAAGGTTTAATAGAATTAAAATCTTATAAAGAAGTAGAGAAATATATAACTTATTTAAAAGATGATTATCATGAGAAAATAGGTCATATTACTGAGAATATAAAAGTTCCTTCTATAGTTGGTTTCTTACTTGCTAAAGCACGTGAGACACGTGAAAAAGGGATACAGCTTGTTGTAGATTCTGATTCGTCATTATATCAACAAGATGGCTTAGAGACATTTTATAATGAATTGTTAATCATACTAGGCGTGTTAATAGATAATTCAATAGATGCTTTGGAAAATGAAAAGGACGGAAAAATAAACGTATATCTTTATCTTAATCTAGAAGAAAAAGTTTTATTATGTTCAGTAGAGGATAATGGAGCAGGGATTAAGGATATTGATAAAGAAAGAGTGTTCGAAAGAGGATATTCTACAAAAGGAGAAAATAGAGGGTACGGTTTAGAAGCCGTTGAAACGATTGTTAAGAAATATAATGGTTTAATAGATTTGGACAGTAAAGAAAATAAGGGTACGAAATTTAATATAGAAATACCCGTACTGGAGGATTAAAAGTGAGAGTATTAATAATTGAAGATGATTCCATGGTAGCTATGATTCACAAAGAATATTTTAATAGAAAAGATGCGGATTTTACAATAGAACATGTATTATCTCTTAAAGATGCTCAAAAGTATTTAGAGAGTAATAATCCAGATTTAATAGTTTTAGATAACTATTTATCTGATGGAAAGGGAGTTGACTTTTTACCGAAATTAAAAGGATATCCTGTTGTTATGATTACAGCGGCTAATGATATTCAAACAGTAGAAGCGGCTCTATCAAATGGTATAGTAGATTATTTAGTAAAACCATTTACATATGAGAGATTTTCTCAAGCTATAGATAAAGTAGTAAACTTTATATCATTAATGTCTAAAGAAAAAGTTAATCAAGATATACTAGATGATTATTTAAGTAGTGCTAAAGAACACGAGGAACGTGATGAATTACCTAAAGGATTATCAAGAATAACATTAAAGAAAATAGTAGAAACTCTATTGACTAGAAATGCAGGATTTAATACGCAACAAATAGCTGATGAGTTAGATATCTCAAGAATAACAATTAGAAAATATTTAAATCATATGGTTAACATAAATATACTAAAAGAAGATGCTGATTATTATACATCAGGTAGACCAGTATCTATATATAGTATTGTTTCAAAAGAAGAGTTAAAAAAACTATTATAGTTTAGTATAAAATGTTGATAATAAAAAATATAAGAAAAGGAGGATAATTTTATATTATCCTCTTTTTATATAAATATAATGAACATATATGATATAATTAAATAAATAGTTAGGAGGAGAAAGCTAATGAGTTTAGTTGATAAATGTGTACTATTATTTTTATTAGCAGGGCATGTATTAGTTCCGTTAGTATTCTTAATAATAATATTTTTTATGAAAAGAAAAAATTCAAAAGGGAATAGAAAACCGATTCCTTGGACAGCGTTACTTATTGTGCAAGCTGTTTTAGATTTTACTATTTTACCTTTTTGGATGTTTATGGGAGTATTTGTTGGTATAATGACTACTGATGCGCCAGGAAGTAGTACATTGTTTGCTAATGCAGCAATGTTTGGTTCAATTGCAACTGTTATTTTAAATGTTATAGCACTTATAATAACTACAGCAGGTTTGAATAAGCAAAGAGTAGAGGAAAATAAACAACCCCTAATGTGGCTATATGTTATTATTGCTGCATATGTGCTAGTGATTCCGGGAAGATTTTTTATAGGAAGTTTCTTTTAACCAAACTAATACAATAAAGCAGAAGAGAGAATTATAAGAGTGAAGAAGAGTTTTTATTATTTGGTGGACATATTTTTGTACCAGTAAATATATAACTGGATATTTTTTTTAGAATTATAAATATCAAATCAGTAGGAATTGCAAAAAAAGAAAATATTATGAGAAATAATTTCAAAAAATAGATTATAATAAGTTTTTAAAAGAGGCTATCAGTATGATAGTCTTTTATTTTATGCAAATATTAGTGTATATTATAATATAGAAAATAATCTATAGGGAGGATAAGCAAGTAATGATAGACAATAGAATGAATTTGATATTTTATTATGGCCATATATCCGTACCTATATTTTTTATATTATTAATACTCTTTATGAGATATAGAAGAAAACGTAAGGGATTAGATGTAGATCTAACTATGCCATGGAAACCACTACTTGTAATTCAAGTAGTTTTAACCTGTGCACTTTTAGCAATTTGGCTCTCTATAGGCTTGTTATTAGCTGTTGGTTCTGCAATATTAGGTCTTATTGCTTCAGTAAGTGATTTAACATTGTTTGAAAAGTATACAGAATATGTATGGGGGATGCTTTTAAGTGATTTGTTTACGGTAATCTTAAACTATGGTTCTATTTTGATGTGTACTATAGGTTATAATAAAATAAGAATAAGTAACAATAAAGAACCATTAAAAACGTTATATTATATTTTCGCAATATTTTTCTTAGTATTACCATTGTTATTATTCATACCACCACTATTTAGTTATTTACTTTATAAGTTGCATTATATTTAATATAAAAACAAGGATAGATATAAACAATTAAGTTATATATCTATCCTTATTTTATTTATTTTGTTACAACGAATGAATACCATTCATTATCAGAAGTTTCTTCTACTAGTTTGAATCCACGTTCTAACATTTTTTCAAGAAGTTCATCTTTT
This sequence comes from uncultured Gemella sp., assembly GCA_963544045.1. Lineage (GTDB taxonomy): Bacteria > Bacillota > Bacilli > Staphylococcales > Gemellaceae > Gemella. The sequence goes on from CAUUEM010000055.1 coordinate 6,931, forward strand.
TTATCTTTAATAATACCAGAAGTAATATAGTATCCACCATCTTCAAGTAACTTATATGCATCATCTAACATTAATTCAATGATATGAGCTAGTATATTAGCAATGATAACATTATATTTTTTTGTTTCTTTTGTTAGAAGGCTAGCTTCTTCAACAGTTATTCTATTTTCTAAGTTATTAAGTGCAAAGTTCTCACGTGATACATCAACAGCTAGTTTATCTAAGTCAACAGCTTTTATTTCACCATCTGTTAAATAACTTGCTGCAATACTAAGAATACCACTTCCACAACCAACATCGATAATATTATCATGAGGTTTTACGTATTTTTCTAAGTTTTTAATACAAAGTGAAGTAGTTTCATGTCCACCAGTACCAAAAGCCATACC
>CAUUEM010000056.1:0-7226 GCA_963544045.1 uncultured Gemella sp.
ATACGTTATACCTTCAGCATTCATTTTCTCACCTCCAACAAAAAATAGTTCACAACATTAACTTTTTAGTTAACCATGTGAACTATTATATTCCAAATATTAGTGAATGTCAATAATATTTTTATATTATTTTTATAAATAAAGAACTTTAAAGTAGAAAAACGACTTCAAAGTTCTTTTTATTATTTACTCAGTACCCATGCTTGCGCAATATTATTCTTTACATCATTTTCTGTGAAACCATTATAACTAGAAAGTTTAACATCATCATCATTTGGATCGTTTATGTAGAATTTTTCATCTTCATAACCACGTATTACTTTATACGTTACTTTATCCCCAAATAATCCAGATTTTAATCTTACTAACACTGGTTTATTTTCTTTTAAGGCTTTTTCTATATTTTCTATAAGATTTTCTACCTCTATTATTTCTGCTTTAATTTTATATTGTTCTGCAAAGGCTGAAACAATAGTTGGCTGAGTTCCTTGATTTTTAATATAATATTTATTTCCAGCCCATGAAGAAATATCATCTACACTTGCTCCTTCTAGTCCAAGATAGTTAGAAATCATGGCTAATGACACTATAACATCACCATTCTCTTCTATTGTTTTCTTACCATCTGTACCATAGCTTATATTTTTATAAGCATCCTGTTTCATATAGTACATTGGAATCGTTAGTCCTTTTTGAGGTAAATTTAACAATTGCTCTTTGCGTTTAGCATTATAATTATCTACATTAATAAGATAATATAAGTATCCTTCTATTCCGTCTTTTAATGCCTCTACATATTGTTTATGCGCTATACTATCACTTAATATATCTACGTCTACTTTATCATTTATATTCGCTGTAATCACTTTGACCTGTGGTAATTTTTCACTTAACTGATTAAAATTTCCTTGTTTTTCAGAAGCTGACACTTTTGATATGTAACGCTTTGCAAGATTTTTTTCAATACTTCTGGCTATTATAGATGATTCTGAGGTACTGTAGTACACTTTAGCCCCAAAGTTGTTTCTTTCGTCTGTATTTGTTACACCAAGATCAACTATCGCCTCAGCACCACTATCTGAAACAATTTTCTTTATGTCAGTTTCAGACGGGATATTATCATCGCTATCTCTCGTTAAATATACTTTTATTCCATCCATTTCTAATCTTTGTTTCAACGCATTAGCTATTTTTAAATTATAGTTTTTTGGATACACTCCTTTATAATCTGGTTTTTCATCTTGTTTAATTTCTGGATTTAAAACTACAGAATATGATGACAATTTTTCTTTATTTTGATCTTCAGGATTTTTTTGTCCACTTCCTAAAACACTCCATCCTGGAATCCAACCAATATAGTTATCGCTCGTTTCTATTTCATACCACGAATCAGTCTTACTTAATACTTCTATATTTTCTCCTACTTGAACCTTCTTTAAAACAGGATATGAGTCATCTGGACCTGTTCTGACCTCTACTTCCTTAGATATTGTCATATGGCCTTCAGCATTTACTGTTGGATGAATTTTTGATGAAACATAGTACATTCCTCCAGCTAAAATGAACAATACTATCATTCCTGCTACAAGCCATAGTATTGTATTCCCACTTCTTTTTCTCTTTATTCTCATATTCATTTCTATTTTCTCACTGATAATTTTTCATAAATTATTGTGACTGGTCCATCATTTACTATATTTACTTCCATCATAGTTTGAAATATACCAGTCTCAACTTTAATACCTTCTCCTCTAAGGTGTTCATTAAATTCTTCGTATAACCTGTTTGCATCTTCTGGTCGAGCTGCACTAGTAAAGCTAGGTCTTTTACCTTTTTTAGTATCAGCATATAATGTAAATTGAGAAACTGATAATATACTACCACCTACATCTTTTAATCCTAGGTTAAGTTTATCATTTTCATCTTCAAACAGTCTTGCTTCAGCAATTTTCTTTGCTAAGTATTTAGCATCTTCGCTTGTAGAATCTTTATGAACTCCGACAAGAAGGCAATACCCTTTATCTATTTCACCAACTATTTTGTTATCTACACTAACACTTGCTTTTTTTACTTTTTGTAATACTACTTTCATACTTCACCTATTTCACTATTCTTTCTACACTATAAACATCAGGAATTTGACGTAATTTCTTAATCATAAAGTCACATTCACTGACATTTTTAACATATATACCTATCGTAGTCACACTAGTTTTATCTGACTTAGCTTCTGAATGTAATTTTTTGATTTCTACTCTACTTTCACTAAGTGTTAACAGTATATTTTGAAGAAGTAATTCTCTGTCAAATGCATGTAATTGCAATGTAACGCTATATCGTCTAGCATTCAAGCTTTGTACCCATTCAACATCTAACAGTCTTGCTTTATCTTCCTCGCTTAAGTTAGGACAATTACTTCTGTGTACAGTAACTCCTCTACCTTTTGTAATAAATCCTACTATATCATCACCAGGAATTGGTTGACAACATTTTGATAATCTTACAAGAATATTATCAACACCTTTAACATAGACACCAGTTTCTGTAACTATTTTTTTCTCTTCTTCAGCATTAACTAGTTTTTCAAGTTTTTCTTGTGTTTGTTTTTCTTTTCTTATTTTCTCTGTAAGACGAGCAAATACTTTATTTGCAGAAATTCCACCGTATCCTATTGAAACATATAGTTCCTCTAGAGTGGCAAATTTATATCTATTTAAAGCTATTTCAATATTTTCTTCAGTTAATACCTCATCAATATCAAAATTATTAGCTTTAATTTCATCTTTTAAGAGAATTTCACCTTTTATTAAGTTTTCTTCTCTTGCTGCTTTTTTGAAAAATGCTTTAATCTTTGATTTAGTTTGTGAAGAACGTGCAATATCTAACCATGAACGTTTTGGTCCAGTAGAATTTTTACTAGTTCTTATATCACAAATTTCACCAGTAGATAACTTATAATCAAAAGCCTCTATTTTATCATTAACAGTTGCTCCTATCATTTTATTACCTACTTCAGAGTGTATAGCATAAGCAAAGTCTACTATACAAGAACCTTTAGGTAACTCAATAATATCACTGTTAGGCGTGAAGACATAAATCTTATCACTTAGTAAGTCTACTTTTAGAGATTCCATGAAACTTTCTGCGGTTGCTTCAGTTTCATCATTTTCTGCTATTTTTTGGAACCAATTAAGTTTTTCATAAAAATTATTATCTTTATTTACTTTTTTACCTTCTTTATATGCCCAGTGTGCTGCAATACCTTTTTCTGCAATTTCATGCATTTCATATGTTCTTATTTGAACTTCTAAGGTTTGCCCATCTGGTGCAATAACTGTTGTATGCAATGATTGATACATATTAGGTTTTGGCATCGCAATATAGTCTTTTATACGTCCTGGAATAGGAACCCATAAATTATTTACAAGCCCTAATGTTGCGTAACAATCAGCAACAGAGTCTACAAGAACACGTACAGCTAGTAAATCATATATTTGGTCAAAAGTTTTATTTTGTTTAACCATTTTTTTATAGATACTATAAATATGTTTTGGTCTACCATTAACCTGTGCTTTAATATTATTTTCACCTAATAATGATGTAATACTTTCACAAGCTTCTTTTATACTTTCTTCACGAGCACTTCGTTTTTGTTTCATCATACCAACAATAGAAAAATATTGTGCTGGATGTAAATATCTAAGTGAAGTATCCTCTAACTCCCATTTTACAGAACTAATCCCAAGTCTGTGAGCTAGTGGTGCATATATTTCTAAAGTTTCACTAGCTATTTCTCTTTGTTTTTCTTCTCTCATATACTTCATAGTTCTCATATTATGAAGTCTATCGGCTAATTTTACGAATATAACACGTAGGTCTTTTGCTATTGAGACAAATAATTTTCTATGATTTTCTGCTTGTGATTGTTTTTTAGAACGGAATTTTACTTTATCTAACTTTGTAACACCATCTACAATCACAGCTATGTCATCGCCAAATCTCTCTCTTATATCTTCAAGTGTATATTTTGTATCTTCTACTACATCATGTAGAAAACCTGCACAAATAGTGGCATAATCTAATTTAAGCTCAGTTAAAATTCCTGCAACTTGAATTGGATGTAATATGTATGGTTCCCCAGATTTTCTAAATTGTCCCTCATGTGCATCTTTTGCCAACTCATAAGATTCTTTTATAATCTTAATCTGTTCTTCTGGTAAATATTTACTAGCCATATCTTCTACATTTTGATAATTATATGGATATTCAAGATTCACAGAAATTCCTCCTTTTTATAAATTTTACTCTACCCTTTATAATACCACAAAATACAGAAAATTTCTTGTATTTTATATAATTTATTAATACGAAATATCAATTCATAAAAAAATCCTAGCTCAATAATGAACTAGGATTTTTCATATTATTTTACATCCACATCTTGAGATAAATCAACTTTATCTAATGGGATTAATTTTGTTTTATATCTAATTTTGTGATATAGGTAGAAGAATAAGAATATTGGTACTCCCATATAAGTAGTTAGTACTCCACTCCAATTCACTACCCCCTTTGTTATAAGTTCTGTATCTTGACCAATAATTACGATAATACATAACACTAACGCAATAATTGGGCCTACTGGAAACCATTTAGCACGATATTTAAGATCGTTTAAATCTTTACCTTGTGCTACATAAGCTCTTCTAAATCTGTAGTGGCTTAGTGCGATACCTAACCATGCGATAAATCCAGTTAATCCACTTGCTGCAACTATATAAGTATATGCATTAGCGCTTGTTAGCTGAATTAAGAAGATTAAAAATACTACTACTGAAGTCGCTATTAATGAAACAACAGGTGTTCCATATTTTGTTACACGTCCAAAGATTGGATATGCTAATTTCTCTTTACTCATAGCGTATAGCATTCTTGTTGAAGCATATAAACCAGAGTTACCAGCTGATAATATTGAAGTTAAGATTACCGCATTCATAACACTAGCTGCTAAAGCAAATCCAGCATTTTTAAATACTATTGTAAATGGTGATTTTGCAATTTCTTCAGCACTTTCAGCTCCTAATAAATCTGGAGAAGTGTAAGGAATTAATAACCCAATTACTAAGATAGCAAGTACGTAGAAAATTAAGATTCTCCAGAAAACTTGTTTAACAGCTTTTGGAATACTTTTTTCTGGTTCTTCACTTTCCCCGGCAGTAATACCAATTAATTCAGTACCTTGGAATGAATATCCAGCGATTAAGAATACCCCTAAAGTCGCAAGTATTTGACTTGATAATGAAGTATCTTCACCGATGAATGGTGCATCTCCAACTGTTAAGTTTTTAAATCCAATATATTCTCCACCTAGGATACCAAAGATAGTTAAGCATCCAACAATTAGGAAAATTATAACAACTACTACTTTGATAAGAGCAAACCAATATTCACTCTCACCATAAACTTTAACACTAAGTGAGTTTAATCCGATAATAATAACTAAGAATAATAAACTCCAAGCCCAGTGTGGTAAAACACGCATTGGCTCCCAATAACTAATAGCTAGTGCAGATAATTCTACATCTGCAGCCACTGTAATTACCCAGTTAAACCAATAGTTCCATCCAAGAGCAAATCCAAGTGATGGATCCACATATCTAGATGCATATGTACTAAATGAACCTGACGTTGGAAGATATGTTGCCATCTCCCCAAGTGATGTCATTAAGAAATATACCATAAGTCCTATACATAGATAAGCAACAATTGCTCCTCCTGGTCCTGCACTATGAATTGCTTGACCACTAGTCATGAATAATCCACTACCGATACATCCACCAATCGCTATCATACTAATATGACGCGATCTTAAATTTCTTTTTACTTCGTTTGCATTGTTATTGCTATTATTTGTCATAATAAAAACCTCCTTGAAAAAAAATAAAAAAGCATAACATCTACCATATTTTGTACAGTGAGTCATACTCTGACATACTCATCCAAAACAAGATATTAGTAGCGCAACATAGCCTCACGACTATGACAGTCCTATACTTATTCAATATAGTCCCAACGATATTAACATAGGATTAATACCATTTCGGCGACGTTTCCTTTCAGATAATATCACAAAGCCCTATACTCTCCACTATCTTACTCTTAAAAATCGCAACCTCTACCTCACCTATTTTGTGAGGTATTTATTAAATTAACTGTTTTTAGTATAATATACTTTTTTTATATTGTCAATAACTTTAGTAATGAATTTTTTTATTATTTAATATTGTGTGGGTTTTCATACTTTTATTAACGATATTTTGAAATAGTAAAAAAATTTCAAAATTTGAATCTGATAAAAGTAAAAAGGATTAAGATAAATATCCCAATCCTTTTTTCATAACATACTAATATCGTTCTACTATCGTACCTTTTCTGTATTCGTCTAACAACAATTTAAGTAATTCAATTTGTTTTTTAATTTTTGCACCATTATCTGTATCAGCCACTTTTTTTCTTGATAACTTGTCTACAACTCGACGTGTGGAAACAATATCAGTTTCATCTTTCAGAGCTTTCTTTTTACTTTGGAATATATCATGGCTCATAATTTGTAACCCATAAGAGTTATATGTCAATGTATAGCCACCATGACCCGTTGTTTTATGATATGCTCTTGACATTCCACCATCAATAACAATCGTACGACCATTGGCTTTTATTGGATCTTCTCCTTTTGTTTCCTTAACTGGAGTATGTCCATTAATTATATGTCCGTCTTCTTTTAATCCAAATTCTTTTAATAATTTTACACAAAATTCTTCATTATCTCGTAATTTGTAATAAGCATTTTTTACTTCTTCATGAGTTGCTTTATCTTCAATAAAGTATCTTTCAAAAGTAGTCATATCACGTTTCCCAAATAACGGTGAAAATTCACCTTGCCATAGGTAGAAAAATAATCCATTATCTTCTCTTTCTTCACTATAAAAAATACTACGAATTTTTCTATCAAAAAAGTCTAGTAGAGCTTTACCCTCATATTGTTTATTTTCATATGTGAATTTTTGGAAATTGCCTTCACTATCTACTGGCATACAGCCGTGAATTAGAAGATTACCATTATAACAACTATACATTGCACCTTTGTTAATAAATAGCTCAATATGTTTTTTTAATTTTTCACTTGTTACAAATGATTCTCTTAATTTATTTACTACTTTTTCTTC
>CAUUEM010000057.1:0-7170 GCA_963544045.1 uncultured Gemella sp.
TTCTAAATCCCTAGTATTACTACTTGGTGAATGTTTTGCATAATACACTGAATTACCTTTTAAATTTGTATCCCCTATAAAATAAATTGTTGCTAACGCCAATATCACTAGTATAATTTTTTTTATCATTTTGCTCATTTCCTTTCTTAAAATCATTTTTAAAACCAATTTTTTACTTTATTATATTTATCTGATATCCAATTACTTGTTTTATTATATTTATCTGATATCCAATTACTTGCTGGCTTAATAACTTTGTTATAAATAGGCTCTACTACAGGTTTTGTTACATTATTGTAAATTGGTTTGAAAATATTATTATAAATAGGCTTTGCTACATTCGATTACTAAACTTTTAAACGATTAAAATTTTCTATGAAGAATACTCAAATCACATACTGTACCCAAAATATTTCTACCTGCTCTTTTCAACAACAAATCCCATTCAAATCCCTTAATATAAAGATTTTTACAATGTTTAATTGTATTCTATTTTACGTTGTTATTTCTGTAACTATTAATTTATACATATAAAGTATCCTTCCATATATCTAATTATACAAGAGTATTTAATTATTTCTTGACTATATATTCACAATATTATATCAAAATTTTAATTATTATTCCATATAAAAAAAACTAACCCAAAGCATTCTATTTTGTATAGAATCTTTAGGTTAGTTTTTTACAGTTTTTATTCTATATTTATTTTACTCTGTATATTATTAGTCAAATAATAGAATTTATATTTATTAGTAATTATTTTATTTTTCTTTCTCGTAATTTTATTGACGCAGCAAGCATAACTACTATTTTTCATATTCATATTCCTAAATTCTTTAGTTAATTTTGTAGAATAAAAATCGTGGTACTCCTTTTATTTTAGAACTCTGGTTGCAATTCTTTTGGGTAATCACTTTCTTTAAAATATTTCTCACTTTTCCATAATTTATACCATTCTTTATTTTCCATTGTTGACCTCTATTCTTTATATTTTCTTAATTCTTTTGAAAAGATACATACTAACATACTTATAAAAACAACAATAAACGATATTAGTATAGAAAATTTTACAGAAAATGCCGTAGATATAAATCCTCCTATTGTCGCTCCTAAAGGTATCATTCCCCTTCCAAAAATTCTCCAAATAGCTGATACACTTCCCAACATAGATATATCAACTTTACCTTGCCTTATTGTTGAAGCATTCACGTTATATAAAGGCATCGCAGCTCCTATAAGAATATTTGCTATAACTATTAATATAACACTAGCACTGTCACTTAAATAGTATAATAAAAATCCTAATGCATATAGAAAAAAAGCAATAATTATTGTTTTTCCACCACCGAAATATTCTGATATTTTAAAGGAAATAATAGATGAAATTACAAGCCCTATATTCCCTATACTAATAATAATTCCAATTATAGTTGTAGAAATTTCTAAAACTTTACTCAAATAATAAAATTGTAAAGACTGAAAAATACCAATTCCAAAAACTAACATAAAATAGCTAATCGCCAAAACAAATAATAATCTATCTTTATAAATATATTTATATGCATCTTTTATATGAACTACGATTTTTTTATTACTTTTTTTTGTATTTTTTTCCACCTCAGAAGAAATAAACATCTGACAAATACTTGCTAATATAAAACTCACTCCATCTATTATAAAAATAAACGGAGCTGATAGTACACTAAATATAATCCCTGCTATACTTGGAGCAGTTGTATCTATAATACTATTACTAATTTCCATTTTATAGTTGGCTCTCTTTAATTCATTTTTATCTACTAACATAGGAACTTGGCTATAAAAAGATATACCACCAAATAGTAAACATGTATTCAATAAAAAAATCAATATATAGAATCCTTCCAATGGAAGTTGTTTTGTTAATGAAAATATAAAAAGTACAATAGAAATAATAAAGCATATAAGATTTGTAATTATTCCTATTATCCTCTTATTTCCTTTATCAACAACAACCCCTACTAACGTACTAAATAACAGGCTTGGTAAAAACGACAGTACTGTAATAATAGATGTTTCTAAAATATTAGTATTATAAACATATATTCCCACTAATGGCAGGGCGAAAATTGTTAGTTTATTACCATAAGTACTTATAATTTGGGAACACCACAAAAAGGTAAAATTTCTATTTAACATATATATTCCCTCCCAATTTTTTTAATAAATTTCTTTTTATTTTTTAACCTAAAATACTTTCATATCACTTAATTATATTCTACACTATTATTTCAGTATATTTTTATTGATTTAGTAGTTTCCCTATATTTTTTCCATAACTAATACTACTCAAACTATTAATAGTAATAAACTATTTGTTAAATTCTTCAATGATATTTTTCCAAATTATCTTATTTTCCTTCTTCAATATAGCATTAATAGCATTATTATCTTCTATTACTTTATTTAAAATTGCTGTTTTTACTTCCTCTTCTGAACTATTAATATCTTTATACGCGTAGTTTATTGCTCTTGAGGATGTTAATATTGCACCTAAACCTTTTTCATCAAAAGCATATTTTATATCCTCTATACTTCCACCTTGATATCCTAACCCTGGAACTAAGAATAAAGATTCCTTCAATATAGTTCTAAATTTTTTTAGTTCTTCTGGATACGTTGCACCAATTACTGCTGCGATATCTAAATAACCATATTTTCCAACTTGTTTGATATTATTATTGATGTAGTCACATACTAATTCAGAAACTGTTTGATTCTTACCTTCAATAACATTATCTTGTATTTCCCCTGATGATAAATTGCTTGTCTTAACTAAAATAATAGTTCCCTTATTATTCTCTGCACCGAGTTTAATAAAAGGATTTAATCCGTCACTTCCTAAATATGGGTTTACCGTTACGGCATCAACTGATAGTTTTGATTCCCAACTGTCCTTATCTAAAGTTTTGAAAAATGTTTCAGCATATGCATTTGACGTATCACCAATGTCTCCTCTTTTTGCATCAGCTATAACTATCATTCCCTTACTTTGAGCATATTCTACTGTTCTCCAAAAAGCATCCACTCCGAAAGAATCATATTTTTCATAATATGCTAATTGAGGTTTTATAGCTGGTACTTTATCGTATATTAAATCAATTATTTCCTTATTAAATCTCAAAATTGCACTAGCTGCGCCTTCAGGAGTTCTACCATATTCTTCCTCCGCCTGCTTTAAAATATAAGTTGGATACTTCTTCAAATCAGGATCCAATCCAACACATAAATGAGACTTTGTTTTAATTACTTTTTCTATATATCTGTCTGCGAACATTTTACTCCTCCTTCATATTTTCTATATAATTTATTATTATTTTATGAATTTCCTCTATACTTTTAGATGAGTCTATTATCAGTGTATCTTTGGGTAAAACTTCTAAAAAGTTATTTCTTACTTGTATAAAAGTATTGTCATTTTTTTCCTCAAATTTTATATTTTCTCCATCTCTAATTTTTATTCTTTCCAACGCTTTCTTAGGTTTTACATCTAGAAATATTACAACATCCGGTTTCTCTATATTTTTATTAAGTCTAATTATTTCTTCATACTCTATTCCTCTAGCTTTAAAAAATGCAAGTGAACTATACAGATATCTATCTGATATTATATTTATCCCTTTGCTAAGTATAGGTTTTATCTCTGCTTCATTTTGATAGGTTCTATCAGCTGCTGCCAGTAAAGCAATTGAATACATGTTAGGTACTATTCCTTTATCCAAGTAATTTCTAACTCTTTTATCTTTTCTATAAAAATCAGTAGGCTGTTTGGTATTATGTACTATTTTATTTTCTTTTTCAAACCAATCTTTTAGCAAATTTATTTGGGTAGTCTTCCCAGAACCATCTAAACCTTCAAATACTACTAATATTCCTTTCTTCATTATCATACCTCCGTTTATATATATTTTGTCCCCATACATAACTAGATTTTTCTCCTAATAAATACATTACAAGTTCTACTATATCACCTATTTCAACTATTCTTTATTCATATGTGTTTTCTATATGATATCGTCTTCTTTCATCACTCTCATTAGATTTAGACATTCCTTTTAGAAAATTTACATTTACATATATAGTTTTTTATACCAACTTTCCATATAGACTATAATTTTATTTTTTATAAGCTATAGATTTATTGTTTTCATTTCTCCATAATAAAAAACGAATATCATGTCAATATGTACATTTATTTAACTTCTTTTCATTATATCAGATATCACTACTCTCTCATAATGAAAAAGGAAAAATCATATCACATTGATATGACTTCTGTATTAACTTCAAAAAGTTAGATTTATTGATTTATCTTTTTCAAATATATATAATCAGTCCTTATCGTTCATTATTTTGCTTTACATTCTCTAATAATTGCTGAAATCTAAATATTATTTCTCACTTAGCGTAACATAATAAATTATATTAAAGACATTAATTTCCATGTACAAGTACAATCAAAATCTTATAACACCTTATTTTTTTGTTATATTACAATTTTTAAATAATAAAAATATTATATTTAAAAAATAATTTATATATTCTTTTTGATTTTTCAGATTACACATGTTAATATATATATATATATATATATTAGGGGGGATTATCAAATGAAAAAATATCTATTAAGTTTTAATATTCTAACAATAATTATCTTTTTAACAGGATGTTCTTCAAAAGATAATGACGGTTTGTTTTATAATACTTTCACTAAAAATATGGATATGTTTTTGTCGAATATAAATGTCTTTGTTCAAAGTTGGGGAGTTTCTATAATTATTATTACACTTATAGTAAAGGGAATTATTCTTCCTTTTATGCTTAAAAATTATAAAAAACAACGTACAGCATCTATCAATATGGAAAAAGCAAAACCTGAATTAGATATCGTACAAAATAAAATAAAAAAACTTAGGGAAGATGAAAAGAAAGTATTTAATAATGATGAACGCATGAAAATAAGAATTGAACAAACTGAACTTCAGAAAGAAATCTTTAAAATATATAAAAAATATGACTGTTCACCTGCAATTTTCGGAAACCTGATCCCTATTTTAATTCAGGCTCCGTTTATTTCTGGTCTGTACTTTACATTACAAAATCCAGTATATTCAAGAGATATTCTTGATTCAAACTTTTTATCTATTTCACTTGGAGAAAAATCTTATATTCTATTAATACTTGTGTTTATTATTTATATGATAGTTGGAAAGATTTCTCAAAGCATGATGCAAAGCAACCCAATGACACAAAACACACCCGAAGCTGAACGTGCACAAAACATCTCTAAAAATATGGTTTGGATTACTCCTATAATGCTAACATTTATAACATATACGAGTATAGCTGCCATTGGAATTTATTTTGTAGTCAGTGGTATTCTTGTAATATTTCAAATATTATTAGGTCGCAAGCTATATCCACCTTATGTACCTAAACCTATTAAGAAATCAAGTAAACAAAAAACAAAACTAATAAAAAATAAAAAATAACATAAAAAGAGCTAGAATATATGATATATCTTCAAAGTTTTTTATAAATATATCAAAAATTCTAACTCTTTATTTTATTCTACAAAATATATTTAAACTTTTAGCTCAACACATTCAGTTAATTGTTGCTTAATTTCTTCTTGTATATGATGAGAAATCATTATTAAGGTAAGTTGATTATCAGCTAAGATGTTATTTTCTATACGTATTGCGGTTTTTTCATCTAATGCTGATGTTGCTTCATCTAAAATTAAAATTGGATAGTTTCTAATTAATACTCTAGCAAGAACCAATCTTTGCTTTTCACCACCAGATAATATTCCTCCCACATTTTCTAGCTCATGATCTAAACCATTATCTAAGCTTTTAACCCTATCATCTAGGCACACTTTTTTTTAGAACATTCCATATTTCCTCATCCGAAAAATCTTCATCTAAAGTAATATTATATCGTATAGAACCTGTAAAGATAGAAGTTTGTTGACTTACATAACCTATTTCATTTGAAAAATTGATATCATCCTGTGCTTCAAAAGGAACACTATCTATTAACACTTTATCAGTATCAGAGTGTAATTTCCCTAGAAGAAGTTTGATTAAAGTTGATTTTCCAGAACCACTTTTACCGATTATAGCATATTTACCACCTTTATTTATATTGAAGTTAAAATCCTTAATAACATGATTATCACCAAAACTGTAATTAAAGTTTTTAAATTCTATTTTTTCTTTAACATGAGGATACTTTGTTTCCTTAACAGTTGATTTTTTTACAACACTATCTAATATATCTTTTGTCCCAATTACTTTGATATATAAATCAACTAGCTGACCAGTAGATGTAAGATATATTCCTAATATAGTAGACACTGAGGCTATTGCTCCAATACTTAATTCATTCCTTAAAACTAAATAAACCGCGAAGATAAAAATTAACAGTTCAAATAGCTTTTCTATACTTTGTAAAGTTAGTTCACCAAACGCCATTAGCTTAGAAATATTATACTGTTGATCTTCTTTTTGACTCTGACTAGACTTAACGTTTTTTGAAAATAGTTTTATTCTTCCAATATTCTTTAAATCTTCATAGCCACTTATATATTCTTTTAAAACACCTGAAAACTTACCAGTTAATATTGATAAGTTTGTATAACCTACTCTAATTTTATTACCAAATTTTCCGCTTATTAAAAACATTGCACCTGATGATACTATGGCAAAAATAACAAACTTCCAATTTATCATCCACAAGAAAACTACCGATGATATAAATAATACAATAGAGCTTAGCAAACTAGTTAATGGCGAGAATAAATATGTAGATAATAATTCTAATTGATATGTATACTTTGCCATATGCTCACCTGAGTCTACTTTATTGAACTCAGATTGGGACATATTCTCAATATTTTCACTAATTCTATCTCCTAAATATATTTTCCACTGTTTAATTAACTGAGCAACTATGATTTTTAACCAAGCCCTTAACAGTTCCACAGCTATTAAAATACATATAATAATAGCTACTTTATACCACAATGATCCAGTTTTATACACTACTGTATTAACGATATCAACACGAGCATACACGACATAAACAGTTCCTATAGAAACTATCAATGTTAAAATAAACATA
>CAUUEM010000058.1:0-7050 GCA_963544045.1 uncultured Gemella sp.
GAAGAAATTAGCCGTGCTAACATTGAAATCGGTTGGGTAGAACGCCCTGTAGAAGTTTGCGAAAAAGTAGCTAATGCAGTAGGTGCCCTAATCAAACCATTAGGCTATGAAACTGTTATGGTTTCATTCAAGAGTATCGATTTAGCATACGAATTTGTCTTCAAAAACTAATATAAAAAATAGGATTTAAGAATTTTCTTAAATCCTATTTTTTTATCCCTTTATTTGGGTCTCATACATTTTCTTATATACTCCATTTTTTTGTAATAACTGTTCATGATTGCCACTTTCGACAACGACACCTTTATTTAAAACAAAGATATTATCTGCATTTTTTATTGTTGATAATCTATGAGCAATTATTAAGGTTGTTCTTCCTTGTTTCAGCTCTGTTATAGCTTTTCCTACACTTTGTTCAGTCTCACTATCTATATTAGCTGTAGACTCATCTAGTATTAGTATTTTAGGATTTTTTGCTAGTGCTCTTGCCAGACAAATAAGTTGTTTTTCACCTGTAGAAAAATTACTACCTCCTACTTCAACTTTAGACTCTAAAGAGTGATTTTCTAAAATAAACTCTCCCCCGACTTGAATCAATGCTTTTTTGGCTAATTGTTTATCACCTGAAGTTATTATATTTTCTAATAAAGTTCCTTCGAATAAAAATGAATCTTGTAGAACTATAGATATATTTTCTCTTAAATATCTTCTACTATATTCTGAGATATCCTTTCCACCTATTTTCAACTTTCCTTTACTTGGTTCATAAAATTTAACAACTAAATTCATTATTGTACTCTTACCGCTTCCTGTATGGCCTACAAAAGCTACCGTTTGGTTTTCTTGTATCTCTATATTCAAATCTTTTAAGACATAGTCATCATCATTGTATGCGAAATGTAAGTTTTCAAATTTTATATTTCCTCGGAAATCTTCAGTTTCTTGCATATCAATGTCTTTTTCAACTTCTAATTTAAGAATTTCTTGAATATTATTCGCTGCCCCTACTGCTCTAACATATGTTGAAATCCCCATAGTGAAGTCTGCTATTCTATAAATTATATCAGTAGTGTAGTTTATATATAAGTAAACCATACCTAGTGTAACTCCAAAAATATTATTATTAAAGTTTGAATATGCGTAGTAATAAACTATACCGATAAATAAGATAACTCTAAAAACCCCTGTAATATTATGAAGTAGTAAGCTATCTACTTGATTTAGTTTTTTCCAATAGACATAACGCTCAATATTATGCTTATTCCAATCTGCAATACTTGCCTTTTCTCTATTGAATGCTTTTATTACTTCTAAATTTTGATAATTTTCATTTATTATTCCGTTGCTTTCTGAGAATTTACGTCTATAGCCTTTTATACTGTCAATAGTCAGTTTATTGTAGATTTTTAAAACAAAATACATTATAGGTAACAACAACAGCATGAATAATGCAAATCTATAGTCTACATAAAATAACACCACGTAAGAAAATAAGATTTTTAATGTTATTATCATTATTTGAATAAAACTTGATACAAAAAATGTTCTAATCTGATTAACATCACTTGTTATTCTTGAAACTACTGAACCCGCAGGGATATTATCAAAATATCTTATCGGTAAACTTTGAATATGGTCATACACTTGCATCTGAATGCGAACATATATTTCATTAGCACCTTTTACTAAATATATATTTCTAATATAATTCGAAATACCTGAACAAAGTAAAATTAAGCCATAACCTAATGCAATAGTTAAAGACCTGAGAACTATTTGTCTAGTGACACTTCCCTCGATTCCGTCAAAAACTTTCGATAGAACATATACACCAAGAACACCTAATGCTACATTTAACACAGAAAATACTGTCCCTAGTATATATTCTTTTTTTGAATTTTTTATGTAAGGTAGAAATTGTAATAGTGGATTTTTAGTCTTCATATTGTTCTACCTCCTTATTTTGATATTCGTCAAGTTCTTTATACCATGTACATTTTTCTAAGAGTTCCTCATGGCTTCCCTCACTTAAGACTTCACCATTTTCTAATACTAATATTTTATCCGCATGACGAACTGCTGAAATTCTATGCGAAACTATAATATTTGTCTTCCCTTGCCTATGATTCTTAATATTTTCAATTATTGTTTTCTCTGTATTTGCATCAACCGCACTTAGACTATCATCTAAAATTAAGATATCTGGATTAGCTAAAATTGCACGAGCTATACCTAATCTTTGCTTTTGACCACCAGAGAGTGAAATTCCATTTTCTCCTACTAAAGTATTTATTCCATCCTTGAAACTCTCTATATCTTTTTTTATATCTGATTGTACTAAGGCTTGTTCTAAATTATTCTCTAGATTTTCACGATAAAATAAAATATTTTCTTTAATAGTTTTAGAGAACAATTGATATTCTTGCGGTGCATAACCCATTTTTTCTCTGACAGAATAATCATAGTATTTTTCTATACCGCGATTATCTAACAGTAAGGTATCTCTTTTGACTGGATAAAGTCTCAATAGTTGTTTTATTAAAGTTGTTTTACCACTACCAGTTTTACCTACTATTCCTACCGTTTCACCTTTGCTAATTTTAAAATTAATATTTTCTAATACATTTTTATCATCATATGAAAAATTAAAATTTTTAAACTCGATACTATTATTAAACTCAAAATCATATTCAGCTAAATCATTATTAACTTCTGGTTTTCTATCTGATATTTCTAAAACTCTTTTTGTTGCCTGACGAATTTCAATAATGATTATTACTAGTTCTGATATTGCTATATATGGCCATTGCAGCATACCTATTACTACACATACTGATATTAATTCACCTATTGTCATCATACCTGAATTAATGAAATAAAAACCACATGCTACTGCTAAGACATAACTGATCGCCGCTGAAATAGTATTTAAAGGTTGATATATTAATGTCTTCTTCATATATTTTTCATTAGTTTTTGAGTAACTTCTTAGTTTTTCTACGAAACTATTACGCACCTTATCTAATAAACTATAAGCTCTAATAACACGAATACCCTTAACATTTTCTAATGTTTCTTCAGTTATTTGATCCATTGTTTTAGCCATTTTATTATAATATTTTTCTTGTATACCACGTCTACTTACTAAATAAATTGTTTGGATTACTAACGGTATATGAATTAATAAAAGATATATTAGATTAGACTTATTAAAAATAAGAACACTTATAAAAATATTGTAAATTATACCATCGAAAACTAGTAAGACACCATACCCAAACGCTTGGGCTATATAGTTTGAGATGTCATTAGTTGATCTACTTATAACTTCTCCTATACTGAATCTACTGAAAAACACAGGGGTATGTCTATAAATATCATTTTGAAGTTCATATGTTAAATCTTTAATAACCTTATCATAACCAATAAAAGTATAATATTCTTTAAAATAATAGACTATATATAAAGCTATCCCCGCAATAATAATTTTGGTGATTTCATTTACAACACCATTAAAATCTATTTCCTTATTTGCTATTCCGTCAACAATAAAACTTAATCTATCAGAAGGATATAGGGTAAAGTAATATGAAGCTATTGAGGCTACCAAAGCAATTAATATTCTTACTTTATCTTTATAAATAATACTACCAATTTTTTTCATAATATCACTATTACTGACTTCATTATTCATTGTTTCACCTTCTTTACTAAATTAATTTATAAAAAGAGGTATTAAACCTCTTATCTATAAATATTTTTTATATGCATTTTCCTTAAATTCCTCAATTGCCTCTTTTGCTAAACTATCTACTAATTCATTTAATTCAACACCTGTGTGTGCCTTAACTTTTATAAAATTTAATTTTACTTTTGCTGATGCCTTACGAGCAAACTCAACATAATCTTTTGTATAATTTAAATTTGCCTTCCATTCACCTGTCACCCAAGACTCTATACCTTCATAATCATAAAAAATTGTTATTTCAGGAATCTTTTTATCTACAGCATACCACATAACAAATTTAGCTGCTTCTATTTCCCCGGCAACATTATGTAATTCTGCATATTCTTCTTTATCACCGGCATGTTTAAATTGATATTTGTTTTCACCATCAACTATTACTACTCCTGATCCATATATTTTATATGCTCTATCGAAACTACCATCAATATAAGCATAGACACCATCTACACTTTCTACATTTTTCTTTCTGGATTTATTATTATTTATAAAATCATAGGCATCCTCCATATTATCAAAACTTTTGTAAACCGCTCCTTTATAGCCTATGACTTGTTTTTGGCACTCAGGCCAAGTTAGGTACACACCTGCTTTCCTACCTTTTTTTACCGCATAATACTTTCTCATTAAAATTCTCCTATGTTTTCTTTACTTAATTAATTATACTATATAAAATTTTTCAAGTAAATTTTTTGTTAGAAATTCTTCCTTTATTATTTAATACTAATTTTTCTAAAAAAATACATTAAAAACAGTGCTTGCAAAATTTATCAATTGAATTTTTATGTATTTTAATGTAAAATTGAAGTGCTTATAAAATTTTTATATGAAAAATTTTAAGAATAAAGATATTTTAGGAGAAATATAATGAGTAAATATCATTTTATAGGTATCAAAGGCTCTGGAATGAGCTCCCTTGCCCAAATTGCATATGATATGGGGCATGAAGTTCAAGGTTCAGATGAAGAAACCTATTTTTTTACACAAGAAAAACTAGAACAACGAAATATTCCAATGTATGGGTATAATACAGATAATATAAAAAATGGTTATGAAATAATCCTAGGGAATGCATTTGATGAAACTCATATCGAATGTCGCAAAGCTAAAAAATTAGGATTAAAAGTTTATACTTATTCTCAATTTTTAGGGAAATTATTAGATGAAACACCCTCTATTGCTATAACCGGTGCTCATGGAAAAACAACCACAACAACTATGACTAGTACTATTTTTAAACATAATTTTATTACATCTTATCTTATAGGCGATGGAACAGGGCATGGTGAAAGAAATTCTGATTATATCATTGCTGAGGCTTGTGAGTATTATCGCCACTTTTTAGCTTACCATCCTGACTATGCTGTAGTTACAAATATAGATTTTGATCATCCTGATTACTTTAATGATGAACATGATATGTTTGATGCTTTTCAAAGTTTTGTTAATCAAGTAAAAAATACAGTAGTAATTTGTGGCGATGATAGACTAGCGTCAAAATTGAAACCAAATAAAGCAAAAGTTATTACTTATGGATTTAATGACGGAAATAACTATCAAATAAAAAATGTTAAGACTACTTCAGAAAACAGTAAATTTGATATTTATAAAAATTCAAACTTTCTAGGTACATTTTCTATGGCCGTTTTTGGATTACATGATATTTCAAATGCCACATCAGCAATTGCATTAGCTGATATTAGTGGACTTAATGTCGAACAGATTCAAAAATCATTAGATTTTTACCATCCAGCTGAAAGAAGATTTAGTGAACATAAACTTGGAAACAATGTAATAGTCGACGATTACGCTCATCACCCAAGTGAAATTAAAGCAACTATCGATAGCGCTCGTAGAAAATATGGCGATAAACAAATTATTGCTATCTTTCAACCTCATACATATACACGAACAGCAAAATTTTTAAATGAGTTTGCTGAAAGCTTACTAACTGCAGATAAGGTATTTCTATGTCCTATTTTTGCTTCAGTTAGAGAAAAAGAAAAAATTGTTGGGATTGAAGATTTACAAAAAGTTACACCAGGTGCTGAAATTATTAAAGGCGAAGAAAATTTTGATATGTTAAACTTTGATAATAGTGTTTTATTATTTATGGGTGCAGGAAATATCAATAAACTCTGTCATAAGTTTTTAGAAAAGAACTCTGATAAATAGTTGTAATTAACTTTATATTA
This sequence comes from uncultured Gemella sp., assembly GCA_963544045.1. Classification (GTDB taxonomy): domain Bacteria; phylum Bacillota; class Bacilli; order Staphylococcales; family Gemellaceae; genus Gemella. The sequence goes on from CAUUEM010000058.1 coordinate 5,941, forward strand.
AAATATAATTAAGATAATAATTTCAAGGAGGAAATAAACATGCTAGATATTAATTGGCAAATATTGGCTTATGCCGGAATTTTTCTTGCAGGATTAGGGGTATTAATCATCTGTATTAGTGCGGCAAGAACATTAGGGACTGTTAGAAAATCACTTAATACTGCTACAGAATGCGTGGAAGATGTTACAGATATTGCTGAAAACGCACTAAATCTTGCAAAAGATTTGAATGAAACTATCAAAAAAGTAGAAGGTAATTTAGAACCTATTATGTTGGAAACAAATATTTTACTTCAAAACACTAATATACTTGCTGAAGATATACAAGTTAAATCAGAAAAGCTAGATCCACTTTTTAATTCAGCTGAAGGTTTGGTAAATTCTATTAATGGATTACAAAGTTCTGTTGACAATATGAAATCTAATGTTACAAATTTTAAAAATAATACTACTAAAAAGAAAGAAGATTTTTCAGAAAAAGTTGAAGAAAATAAAGAAAAAGCGACTAACTTGCTGAATAAGTTTTTCAAAAAAGAAAAATAATAATTTAAACATTTACCATAGGGACAATTAATTTATGATATAATTAATTGTCTCTTTTTTATCTAAATTACTATTATCAAACCCTCTTGGAATGCGTTTTCTCTTTATTTTTTTAAAATTATGAGTATTATTCTTGATTTTATTTGCTATTTACTATATTATACTCAAAGTATAATAAAATTAAAAAGGAGATAATATATATGTTAAACGAGTTTAAAAAATTTGCATTTAAAGGTAATGTTCTAGACTTAGCTGTTGGGGTTATTATAGGGGCTGCTTTCGGTAAAATCGTTAGTTCATTAGTAACTGATATTATGATGCCGATTATCGCTCTTATTTTCCCTTCTAAACCCGATTTTAGTAACTTAGCTTGGCAAGGTATCAAATACGGTAACTTTATCCAAATAACTATTGATTTCCTAATTACAGCATTTGCTATCTTTATCTTTGTTAAAGCTATTAACACTGCGAAAGATAAAATATCTAAAGAAGAAGCTGAAGAAAAAGCTCCAGAAGTTGATTCTAAAGAAGAACTTCTTAAAGAAATCCGTGATTTATTAAAAAAAT
>CAUUEM010000059.1:0-7045 GCA_963544045.1 uncultured Gemella sp.
TGATTTATATCGTTCAAAGTTTAGCCGTAACTATATTCCTAATGTTCTTTAGCTTCAAACTTGCTTTTATCGCATTAGCTGTCTATATTATTATCGGACTTGTTTATCCTCTAAGCTTTAAAAATAGAGGGCAATTAGTTGGAGAAAACTATAGAAGAAAACTTACAAAAGTAAATAATAATTCTTCAGAACAAGCCTATGGAATCTTTGAAACTTTACAATATAATAAAGTAAGAGAAGCAAAACAAGCAATTATTGATGAGACAGAAGAATTGACACGTAGATCATATGTGAAAAACAAATTTTTAATTGATTTAAATGCACTTAATGTTGTTACATATAATTTTGGAGTATTGGCATTTATTTATTTTGCTACTACTTCACTAGATAGACCTAATATGATCCTTGCTTTAGTCGCTATGTTTATCGTATCGTTTATCCCTATTTTGTATATGGGTAACTTAGCTTCTACACTCAGCCAAACTATGGCTAGTGGAAAAAGATTTTTAGAGCTGATGAATATGCCAGAAGAAGATCAAAATAGTGGAAAAGTAGTAGATTTTAATGAACTAAAAATTGATAATCTATCTTATAGCTATAACGGTACTCCTGTACTAAGCAATATTAATCTAGCAGCTAAAAAAGGTGAAATCATCGGTATTAGCGGACCTAGTGGTTGTGGTAAATCTACTATCGCTAAACTGATTATGAAATTTATCTCAGATAAAGGTATGGGCGGAAGAATCACTATTGATAATGTTGACTTAGCAGATATAGATAATAGATATTTCAGAGAAAACAGTTCTATTATACTTCAAGATAGCTATTTATTTAATGCAACAATAAGAGATAATATAAACTTCTTTGATAAAGATTTAGATAAAAATAGATTAAGTGATGCACTTAGAAATACAAATCTAAAAAACTTCGTAACTAGCTTAAAACGTCAAGATAAAGAAATAGTTGGGGAGCGTAGTTCAAATATTAGTTCTGGACAAAAACAACGTCTATCTGTTGCTCGTTCATTCTATAACGATAGTAAACTTCTAATCTTAGATGAAGCAACAGCAAACATCGATATTTTCAGTGAAATCGAAGTTCTTAAAGCTCTAGAAGCTAATAAAGAAGATAAAATAACAATTATTATATCTCATAATAAATCTACCTTATCTATTTGTGATAGAATTGTTAAGTTAGAAGGATAGAATAAAAAAAGAAGCGGATAATGATTTTATTCGCTTCGTTTTTATACATAACTCATATCGGTTTTTTTCGTTTTCATTTCATTACATTTAAACTATTTATAATTTTTTTCAAAAATGTCTTTCTTTTATATTTTTTTGTGGTATAATAAAAACTGAACGTTATTTCTAAAATCTATTATTAATGTCTCTAATGACATATCATTTTGCGTTATTTTCCGATCATTCCATATATAACGTTCGAAAAAAGCAGTAGAAGAATACTTTTTTCTTCTACTGCTTTTTTATGTTATCTTGTGATATTTCTATATATTTGATTTTCTATAAATTGTAAATCCTGTTCTTGTGTTTCACAAGGAACATTTTCAAATAATACAAATCTTTGCACTGAATACGTCATAATTGGCCCCATAAACGAACGTATTATTTCTGCTGTTGTTAACTCGTCATTTATTTCTGGATTAGTTTTTTTGTACTTTGTCAGTAATTCTGCTATATTAACCTCTTCTAACGGTTTTGAAACTGAAGTAAGAAGTTGTTTTTTTAACTCTTCATTCGTTAATAATTCGGAGAAAATTATTTTCATAGTGTTGTTATTTTCTTGTATAAATTCAAACCTATCTCTTACTATGTGACTTATTAATTCTTGTACCGATTTAGCTTTTTGAATCCTACCTAAAAAACTTGAAAATAATTTTGGTATAACAGGTACTATTATTGTATATAATAATTCTTCCTTAGTTTTAAAATATTTAAACACCGTTGCCTGACTTACACCCGCTTCTTTTGCAATTTGCAAAGTTGACGTTCCATTATATCCTTGTTTTGCAAATAGCTTTATTGCTGATTCTAAGGTTTTCTTCTTACCAGGTGGCATTTTCTCTTCTTTTGTTATATCCAGATATGAACTTAAAATATTTTCAATCATCATTTTTCTCCGCTATTATTAAACTTTTCTATAACGTTTCAAACCTATAATATTTAATGCAATTAATACTACGCAGAATACTATTAATATTGTTATATCTTGTTTTACCTCAAATAGATTTTTTCCTTCTAAAATAATTTTACTTAATCCATCAGTTGCGTATGTTACTGGTAGTATTTTACTAATATATATGGCTATTTTGCCCATACTCTCTAGCGATACTATTCCAGAGAAGAACACCTGCGGAATAATTATAATAGGGACAAACTGCATAATTTGAAACTCTGACTTCGCTATAGTTGAAACTAATAGTCCTAATGCCAATGCAACCATAGCCAATATTACATTTACTATTATAACATAATATATACTTCCTACAACCTCAATATTTAATAAGTATATTGATGATAATGTTACTACTATAGTTTGTATTACAGCTAATAAACTGTAAGATAATATATAACCAAATACTACTTCACTTCTTTTTACTGGTGTCGCTAATAGACGATTCAATGTTCCACTTGTTCTCTCTTTCAACAATGCCATACCTGATATTAAGAATACAAAGAAGAAAAGTATAAACCCAATTAATACTGGTGCTATTTTATTAAAAAATGTTGTATCAGCACTTCCATAATTGTAGTTTTCTTTTAACTCGGGTTGTTGACTATTATTCACAATATTAGGATTAATTTTTTTTACTACCTCTATTAATTTTTTTTCTTCCGCACCTTTTATTGAACTTTTTAACACTTGTTGAGCTTTAAAAGTTTTGCTAGAGTCTAAATTAGCATACGTAACATTGTATGTACCATTATCATAATAAATAACAGTGTCTACTCCTCCATCTTTTAACTTTTTATCTGCTTCTTCTTTTGTTTGATATTGTTCTAAACTAACATCTTCAACATTCTGTATTATCTCAACAACATTGCTCGGTGTATTTACTGAGGCTACACTTATATTTGTTGTTGTGTTCGCTGAAAAAAGAACACTCAGTAACCACATTATAAATATAGGAGCTATAAACATCATAGCTAATGTTCTTTTATCTCTAAAAAACTCTTTTGACACTCTTTTTGCTATTGTAAATACTCTCATATTATTTTTCCTCCACTTTTAAAAATACTTCTTCTATAGTTTTAACATTATTTTTAACTTTCAGTTGTTGTGGTGTATCAAAAGCTATAATATTACCACTAAGTAGCAACCCTACTTTATCTGTAAGTTCAGCTTCATCCATTACATGTGTAGTAACTAAAATACCTACCCCATTATCTCTTTGTTTAAATAACTCTTTCCAAATCTTTCTTCTAAGACTAGGATCAATTCCCACAGTAGGTTCATCTAGTATTAACAACTCAGGATTTCCTATTAACGCTATTGCTAAAGATAATCTACGTTTCATCCCTCCAGAATAATTAGATACCAACTTTTTTAAGTCTCCTGTTAAATCAACTACTTCAGCCATGTACTCTATTTCTTTTTTTAATTTATTAGAAGGTATACCCTTCATTTTCCCAAAAAATTCTATATTTTCATACCCCGTCAACATTTCGTATAAAGCATCACTTTGCGCCATATACCCTATGTTAGATAGAATTTCACGCTTTGGCATTTTATAATCAAGTACCAGTGCTTCTCCTTCATCTGCCTTTTCCATACCTAACATCGTTTTAATTAGAGTAGATTTTCCAGATCCTGATGGACCTATTAACCCTACTAACTCTCCTTCATTTAGTGAAAAATCTATTTTATCTAATATTTTTTGTTCTCCAAAACTTTTTACTAATTTCTCTATATTAATTAGTTTAACCATAGTAAAACACTCCTTTACGTCATATTTCTATATATCTTACTGTTAAGAATAAACTTTATAATTTTTACAAGGTGAGTGTTTACTCACTTTGTACTTTAATTATAGTGAGTGTTCACTCACTTGTCAATAGTTTTTTTAAAAAATAAAAAAAATTTTTCTACACCTACAGGAAACCGCTAGTTTATCAGGATAATTCAACTAAAAAAGTCGATCATTAATTGACCGACTTTTATTTATTATTCTTTTATTATTCTATAGTATGTTTTTGATGTGATTGTGTAAACTACTAAGTAGAATAGAGCGAAGATGCTTATTGTAGCAAACATAGCAATTAAGAATGAGCGCGTTTCTGATAATAAGAATAGTTTAAGTATTTTTTCAATAAACGGATAAGCTACTATTGTATGTATTGTTGCTACTACTAGTGGAGCGAAGAATATTAACAATACTTGTGCTCTTATAGATTGTTTAATCTGTTTATCGGTTAAACCTACTTTTCTCATTATTTCAAACTTATCTTTATCCTCATAACCTTCTGATATTTGTTTGTAATACATTATAACTACTTGTGACACTACAAATACCATACTAATAAATATTCCAATAAATAAGAATGATGCGAAGAATCCAATGAATTCTACTTTAGATTCTGATTTTCTTTCTATAATTACCCTGTCTCTATTTTCTATATTTTTAAAATTTTTTACTACTATTTCTTCTTTACTTTTATCACCTAAATCAAATGTAATATAATTTGATTTCATATCATCCATATTATATCCGTTAAAAGCTTCTCCCGCTTTTTTAGAAATTTTATTTAATTGTTCTTTATCTTTAACTACTACGTAATATATATCTGTTATTTTTGCAGTTTGTTCACCGATTTCACCTGGAAAACTACTCAATTTTTCTTTTACTTTTAGATTATCCCCATTAATATTTAGTTGATCATAATCATAAGTCCCCTTTTTATCAACATACAATAAGATTTCATTAGAATTAAGTGTTTTTTTTGTTTTAGCTATCTTATTATAGTCTTCTAACGTTAAAACCGTCATAAACTTAACTTTATCGACTGAACCTACACCAAAATCTCTTTGTAAAGAAAAATTTGAACCTTCTATTGTACCAGCAATATTTAATTGATTATATGTTATTAAATCTTTTATTTCAGTATTATTTTCTTTTACGATTTTCTCTATATCTGCTTTTAAACTTGCACTTTCTTTGTCGCTTTTATTGTATGCCATTATTGCTATATCTCTTGGATATCTTTTCTCAAATGAACTTTCCGCTCCTGCATATAAAGCCGAAGTCGTACCTATAGTAACTAATATCATAGTAGATAATACACAAATATTAGCTAGCCCTACTGCATTTCTTTTCATTCTATATAACAAACCAGATACACTAATAAAGTTTTTAGTTTTATAGTAGAAACGTTTATTATTTTTCATTAATTTTAATACTGTTATACTTACCGCCATAAAAATAAAGTATGTACCTATAATTACCGCTATTACCGCAAAGAAAAACATTACCGCTGCTTTTACAGGGTTAGTCACAGTTTGTGCAGTGTAGTATCCATAACCAATTAATCCTAAACCTATTATCGCTAATAACCATCTAGCTTTAGGTTCTTTTTCACCTTTACTACCTTCTTTTAGTAAAGCTACTATTTTTAATCTTGAAATTTTGATTATTGTATATATTAATAATAAGAAGTATACTCCACCAAATAGTAATGATGTTACTACTATCGCTTTTGGTGTAATAACAAATCCAAAACTAACACCAGTAGTGAATAATTTTAACAAAGCTAATAATGCTAACTTATCTAATATAATACCTAGCACTAATCCTAAACCTATAGTTACTACTGCGATATATATTGTTTCTAATACTAAAATACGCACAATTTGTTTTTTAGTCATCCCTAGTACCGAGTATAATCCAAATTCTTTTACCCTGCGTTTTATTAAAAAACTATATGTGTAAAAAAGGAATATTACAGAAAATATACCTATAACAATAACTCCAAATCCTAATATTTGTCTCACTGCTGCCGCACCTTGCGGAAGTTTATCTAAATTTCCACCATATGATAGTGAACTTAGTATGTAAAAACAAATAATCGTGAAGATAGATGACAACACATAAGGTACTAGAAATCTTTTGTTTTTCAAAAGATTATTGAATGCAAATTTACTATAAAATAGATTCATTTTTACTCACCTGCCTGCATCAATGATAGTGTATCATTTATTTTTTGGAACATTTCATTTGTTGTCGCATTTCCTTTTCTTAATTCATGGAAAACTACTCCATCTTTGATAAATAATACTCGTTTAGCTCTCGCCGCTGTTTTCACAGAGTGCGTAACCATTATAATTGTTTGTCCAATTTCATTTAACTTATCAAAAACATTTAATAATTGATCCGTTGATTTTGAATCAAGAGCACCTGTTGGTTCGTCCGCCAAAATTAATGATGGGTTAGTTATAATAGCACGAGCTACTGCAACTCTTTGTCTTTGGCCGCCTGAGATTTCATATGGATATTTATTAACTAATTGTTCTATACCTAAAGGTTTAGTAACCTTCTTTAATCTTGCTTCCATATCTTTATATTTTTTATTAGCTAGCACTAACGGTAAAAGAATATTATCTTTTATTGAGAAATTATCCAATAAATTGAAATCTTGGAAAACAAAACCTAAATTATCACGACGAAAATCTGCCAAATCTTTATCCTTTAACTTACTTAAATCTAAATTATTTAGCAATACACTCCCTGAAGTTGCCTTATCAAATGTAGCTAGTATGTTAAGTAGCGTCGTTTTCCCACTACCACTTTCCCCCATAATTGCTACATACTCACCTTTGTCTACCGCAAAATTTACATTTTTTAACGCTTCTGTACTTTGTGTACTTAATCTTGTTGTATAAACTTTTCTTATATTATTTACTTCTAATAACATCTTTATCACTCCTAATTTTATCTTACTCTAATTTAGCTAGTTCGAACTTTTATTAACAAGTTTTATCTTGTTTATATTTATATTTTACCTTACTTTTCTTACTCATTCTATCGATT
>CAUUEM010000060.1:0-7020 GCA_963544045.1 uncultured Gemella sp.
TTTTTTGTTTCGGAGACTTCGCCTCCTCAACTGGCTTAAGCCATTAATAAAAAAATGCTAAACAACTTTTTTGTTTAGCATTTCTTTATTATATTTAATTATCCTAAATTTGATAATTTTTTAAATTTATATTTATTTTTTGAATTTATCCTTACCTTCAGTCTTTTTCAAACTTAAAAATATAAAATAAATCTAGATTGTTTTATCTTTTTTTACGTCTCTTAATTATTGTAGCTAACATCATTAAACCTACTCCTATTATTCCAGTATTTGTTTCAGCTTGACCTGTTTTTGCAAGACTACCTTTTTGTTTTTGAACTTCTTTTGATTTTTCCAGAGAATTTGTATCCTCTGATTTTTTCGATGTTTCTGGTGTTTCTGGCTTCTCTGGTTTCTCTGGTTTCTCTGGAGTCTCCGGTTTCTCTGGAGTCTCTGGTTTTTCTGGAGTTTCTGGTTTCTCTGGAGTCTCCGGTTTCTCTGGAGTCTCTGGTTTTTCTGGAGTTTCTGGTTTCTCTGGTTTCTCTGGAGTCTCCGGTGTTTCTGGCTTCTCCGGTTTCTCTGGAGTCCCCGGTTTCTCTGGTTTCTCTGGTTTCTCTGGAGTTTCTGGCTTCTCTGGTGTTTCTGGTTTTTCCGGAGTTTCTGGTTTCTTAGTTTCTTCAAAAATCCATTTACCTATAAACTCAACATCTTCATTATCTACAGTTACTGGTCCTGCAGGTTCATAACCTTTAAACACCCATTTCCCTTCTTCTAATGTTACTTCTGTTTGAGTTGGTTGTTTCGGTGTTACTTTTTCACCTTTTATATAAGTTGCATTGTCTGATGGCTTTAATGCCTCTACTGCTGATGGTATTTGTTTACCTACAGTTTCACTTACAAACGTATAAATTACTTTTTGTTCTTTTTCCCATCCTGCATAAGCTGTTACACTTTCTTTAGGTATTGGAGATACTATTTGATCTCCTGTTACTCCAAATGACTCTTTTGATAATGTAAATTTATCACTTTGATTATCTTTTGTTGTAAACCATCCTTTAAATCTATACCCCTCTCTTGTTGGCACTTGAGTAGTTTCTTGTAGTTTTAAATCTGGTTTATATAAAGTTATTACTTCTTCAATAACTTTATTTCCATCTGCAAATTTAGCATTATCTGCATTTACATCATAAACAACTTTTGCTCTTTGTCCTAATACTATTGTATTGTTTTCTGGATTAAGTACATAATCCCATTTAGCTAACGAGTTATGATCTGAATAATCACTTACACCTTCTGTATCTCTTGTGAAGTAATGCAATAATTTAGCATCTTCTTTTGTTGGTGTATATGTTCCATCACCTTTAGCTACTAAATAACCTACTTGACGTTTAGGTAGTTCTTTATTCTCCCCACCTTCTTGTTCACTGATAGAAACATTGATTTTATTAGTTAATGCTCCTTTCAATACTAGAGCTGATTCTTGATCTAATACTCTGATATCTTTTTCATCAAATTGTGCTTTAGGTGTGATTATTACATCTTTTTTAGCATAAATACTAGCACCAGCATATTCTTTTACTTTTCCGCTATTTTCTTCATCACCTGCTGTACCATCGCTAACTTTAGAGTTGTTTGCAAAGCTTGCTGTATCCACTAATAAACTTCCATTATTATAGATACCTCCTCCATATTTATAAGATGTGTTATTCGCAATAGATGTTTCTGTCTCACCTGATACTTCTACAACTCCATCATTGTATATAGCTCCACCTTTAACTGAGAATCCATTCTTTATAGATCCTCCTTCTATTTTTAGTGTATTTCCTTTACCTACGTAGATTCCTCCACCACGTGTATCTTTCCAAGCAAATCTTGTTCTTGTATTGATAATATTTGTGTTACGAAGTGTTAGATTTACAGAACCTTCTTCATCATTTCTAGTAGATAATGTAATCGCTCCTCCATTTTCATCTGTAGTTACATCTTTAATAGTAGTATTTTCTATAGTAGCTGTTGCTGTTCCTTTTGATTCAAAAGCAATAGCCCCTCCGTAAGTAGCGATTGATGGGCCATTCCACCAAGAACCTGCTCCTGTTAATGTAGAGTTAGTTAATGCAAACTTCCCAGAACCTACTATATCTATAAATCCTCCTGCAAATGTTAATTTTGAACCAGTTGCAGTAAATGTTGATGAATCAACCTTAAGATCACTATCACTACTTACTATTGCTCCACCACTTATACCATATGCATCTCCTAAATTATTGATATCAAACTTAGTATTTTTAATCGTTGCTGTTACGTGGCGCATTGCAATAGCTCCACCTGTATTAAATGTTTTAGCTACATTAAATGTAGAATCAGAAACTTCTAATTTTGTTCCATTGTCTACAAATAGAGCTCCTCCTTCATTAGCTTCATCTTTCACTGCAAATGCATGATTTCCTGAAAAAGTAGTATCGGAAATTTTCACTATCGAGTCTTTAGTCGCATGAATACCTCCACCATTACCATGTCCATCTACTAAAGTATTATTTAGTACTTCAGATTTATTTTCTAATATAAGTTCTGCATTATATGCATATATTCCACCACCTTCTGGACGTACATCATCAGGTGTTCCTGCTTTTTTCACCGCTTTTGAATCTTGAATTGAAGTATTATCTAATTTTAATTTAGAATCTCTGATAGATACTCCTCCACCTTGACTTTGGTTTCCAGTATTACCTCTTTGAATCGTTGATTTTGTTAAAGTAACATCTGCATTATTACTAATAGCAAGTGGTCTTCCAATATCACTACCATCTAACGTAACGCTGTCAAATGTGACATTACCCCCATTTACAGAAAGCATATCTATGTTAGGTGTTACCAATTTTAAACTATATCCATTACCATGAATTTTTCCGCTGAAATCACTAGAAATATTTATCGTATTTTTGATATCTATATTATTACTTAATATCATATTTTGAGCATTACTATTAATTCCATCACGTAACTCTTGTTCAGAGCTAATATTTCCTTGTAAACCTGTTTCAGCACTAACGTTTGATGCCATAACGATAGTTTTATTTAAAATTGCAGGTTGTGTTAAAACTAACCCCACTGACAAAGGAACTACTCCTATAGCCAATTTTCTTATTGGAAATTTTATTTTTTTTATATTTTTATCCATAATATTTTAAATTTCTCCTTAAATTATTAATCTAGATGATTTTAAAATTTATTTTTGTATTTGTATAATATTTCAATAGTATTTTCTTTTAATATTATTAAATATTTACTTCACCTGAAAATTATATCAAAATTATTAATTATTGTAAAATTATACATTTCTTTATAATAGCATTTATTTTATAATCATTATATTTATTAAATTCCCCTTGTAAAATTTTAACGTCTTTATTAAGAATAACATTTCTCATTTTTTAATAATTAATATTTTAATATTTATTATGTTATATATTTTATTACAATTTTTGTATAGTGTGAAAATACCTTATATTAAACTTATGATTATACCTTCAATAAATCACGAAAAAATTCACAATAAGATATTATTTAATTATATTAATTTTCTTCATAAATATGGTACTTTCTTTTTTTACATTGTGTTTGTTGTTTTTATGTAATAATTATACTCTATATTTTTTTAATATTATTTTAAATTTTTATACTGTTTCTTTTGTTGTTGTTGTTTTCAATTTTTTACTTTTTGGTACTATTTTGACAATTTTCAACAATTATTATATAATAATTGTTATAATTAATATTATATTATTAAGTTTTACTTAGTATATTATAACAATCTATTAAATCATTTTTTAATATAAAGAAATTTACCCTTTCTTTTATTTGTTGTAATAAATTTATTATATTCAAGGGAGGATTCTATGTTTTACAAAAACAATAAATTTTCAATAAGAACTTATTCATTCGGTGCTGTTTCAGTTATAGTAGGTGTTTTTATCGCACTAGCTCTAGGTGGTAATAATGTTTATGCTTCAGAAGCAACTTCTTCTACTCAACCAGCAGTTACTTCTACTACTTCAACTGTCGAAACTACTACACCTGTTCCAACAACTAATACAGTAGGTGCAATTGATAATGGTGACGGAACTGCTACTTTACCTGACTTACCTACTCCTGTAAGACCTGGGGAATTTGCTGACAATAAAACTTCAGGATCTTTAGATTTTAATCCTGATAATGGTGATGTTGATATTGAAGTTAACATAACATATTTAAAATTAGGTAGAATTAAATTAGTTGATAAAGCTACTGGTAATACAATAGTAGATAAAGTATATGCAAATGATAACACAGATGCTACTAAAGCAGCTGATACTATTTTACCTAAACTACCAGAAGGATACAAATTTGTAGCTGAAAATCCTACTTCTCAAAATGCTACTATAGAAAAATATACACATCTAGGGGCTTCACCAGGTAAGCCATCTCCTATTATAAAAACTGAAAAAGAAGATGTTACTATTTCTCTTAAAGAAGTAGATGGTAATCTAATTTTTACTCCAACAAACGATCCCGTTTCTACTATTAAAGAAGGTATTGAGTTTAGTTATGGTCAGGGAAATAGTGTAGTTTTCTATATTACATCTATTAAGCCTGAACCGAAACCTGAACCAAAACCTGAGCCGAAGCCTGAACCGAAACCTGAGCCGAAGCCTGAACCAAAACCTGAGCCGAAGCCTGAGCCGAAACCTGAACCAAAACCTGAGCCGAAGCCTGAACCGAAACCTGAACCAAAACCTGAGCCGAAACCTGAGCCGAAACCTGAGCCGAAACCTGAGCCGAAGCATATAGTAACTAAAAATACATTACCTAATACTGGGGTTGCTGATAGTTCTACTCTTGCAGCAGGACTTGGAGCTCTTGCTTTAGCTGGTATGGCATCAAGAAGAAAACAAAAATAATAGAGAATTTTTCTTTATAAAATTATTTACAAACAAACACCTCTAAAAGCTTATTTTCTTAGCTTTAGAGGTGTTTGTTATAATATCTTCGTTTATCTTTAATACTCTATTTCTAACAGTTTCACCTGCGGTGTTATTATTCCCGCTTCACTTTTTAAATATAAACCATAGCTATTTGGTAAATAATCTATAAGATTATTTTTGTCTAACATCATTTCATAAAATGAAGGATATCTAATTTCTCCTAAATTTGTTTCAAAGCTCTTATCATACTTTTCTTCATCAATATTTTTATCATTTTTTAAAATTATCAATAATCTATATTTTGTATAATCTTGACAGTGACAACCTATCATATCATCGTTATATGGACTCTGTCCATCTGTATAATCTAATATAAATCTATAATCTTCTAAATGTTTATCTCTTAATATGTTTTGTAAATACTCTTCAGCATTACTTGTAAAGTTAATATTCATTTTTTCACCTTCTTTTTTATATTATACTCATAATTTTCTTATTTTAACAAGGAGAAAAGCCCATCTTTCGATGAGCCGTATAATATGAAAAAAAATATTATTAACATTAAAAACTATTATTCTCTAACTTTTTTATTATAGAATATAATTTTTATTTGTATTATGTTTAATATTATATAGGTACAACTTTACATAAAGTTAAAGCTATAATTAAAGTGTAATTAAAAATTTCCTATGCTTTTAATTCACATAGGAAATTTTATTTTAATATACTCTTTGTAATTTTTTCACTTTTGTTTGAACTACATTTAGCGGTACTGATTCTTTTGTTGTAACACTTGTATCTAATCCAAACCATTTTTCTGGAGTTACAGTTATACGTTTTAATTTTAATCTTAAACTCATAATAAATGTATCAAATGAAGATAGTCCGTTATTATTACCCAATACTTCATTTATTAATACAAATCGGAAATCCCCAACTGTTTCTACTTTACCTTTTAAATTATATTTAGTTGGTTGCAAGTCTAACTCTTTATTTTTTAATAAATCAGCTATTACTTGATGCATAAACATATTTATTCGTTGGTGCTCTCTAAATCCTAGATTAAAAGTAATTTTGAATATTTTTTTATCGCTATATTTCGTTACTTTATATTCGCGTTTATAAGGTTTATCTAGAACATTTATATGAACAAAAAAGTAAACATTAGCTCTTTTCGGCTGTTTATTTAAAATTGAATATAATATCGCATAATCAACATCTTCTTCTCTTTTTGCACCTGTTAAATAAACTAAGTTAGTCGCATATTTAGGAATACTCTTATCACCACTTAGCTGTAATAATTGTTTTTTATAATTATCAACAGTTAGATATTGTGATTCTCTTTCTTTAATTTCTGTTCCTTTATGCCAAATAAACATTATTGTAAAGATAAATAACGCTATAATAACAGTTATATATCCACCATTAACGAATTTTAAACTATTCGCAAATAGGAATAATAATTCTTCTGCTCCAAAGAATGATAAGAATATTATTGAAGCTACTTTATTATTTTTAATTTTGAATAAATATATTGATAATAGTATTGTCGTTACAAACATTGTTATACTAATACTTAATCCATATGCCGCTTCCATATTACTACTTGTTCTAAAGAATAATACTACTGAGCTACTACATATAAACAGTAAAATATTTACCGTTGCAACATATACTTGTCCTTTTAACTCTGTAGGATATTTAATTATTAATTTAGGGAATAAGTTTAATTTTATCGCCTCTGAAATTAATGTAAATGATCCAGTAATTAAACTTTGACTAGCTATTATAGCAGCAAGTGTAGCTAATAGTACTTGTAGTACTAAAAATTCATCAGGAACTATCGCGAAGAATGGATTTTTACCTGCGTCGAATTTATCCGATAGTAAATATGCCGCTTGCCCAAAATAATTAGCTATTAAACATATTTTTACCAATGTCCATGCCATTCTAACATTTTTTCTACCACAATGTCCTAAGTCAACATATAAGTCTTCTGCTCCAGATACACATAAAAATACTGCTCCTAATAGAACGAAAATACCTGGTTGGGTTACTAATAAATTATAGGCATAATAAG
>CAUUEM010000061.1:0-6988 GCA_963544045.1 uncultured Gemella sp.
AGCAGCTGAACCAAAATCTTTAGAAGAAGCTCTTCAAGTACAAGCTGAAGGTGGATCTGTTGAGGAATTAATTAACGAAGGAATTGCTACAATTGGTGAAAAACTTTCATTAAGAAGATTCGAAGTGGTTTCTAAAACAGATGCTGATGCATTTGGTGCATACTCTCACATGGGAGGAAGAATCGGTGTTCTTACTCTTGTTGAAGGAAGCACTGACGAAGAAGCTGCTAAAGATGTTGCAATGCACATCGCTGCTTTAGCTCCAAGATACTTAGATGAAAGCGAAGTACCAGCAGATGTACTTGAGCATGAGAAAAAAGTTTTAACTGAGCAAGCATTAAACGAAGGTAAACCAGCTAATATCGTTGAAAAAATGATCATTGGTAGAATTAACAAATTCTTAGAAGAAATCACTGTTGTTAAACAAAAATTCGTTAAAGATGATAGCTTAACAGTTGAGAAATTTGTAGCATCAAAAGGTGGTAAACTTGCTAAATTCGTAAGATACGAAGTAGGTGAAGGTATCGAGAAGAGAGAAGATAACTTTGCTGAAGAGGTAATGAGCCAAGTTAACGCTAGCAAATAGTATTTTCTAACTTATTATAGAAAATAAGGGGCTTACTCGAAGCTTCCTAAAAAATAAAGTTTATTTATAGGTAAATAGACGCAGTAGTTTATTAATTTTCAAAGTTGAAAATCTAGTAAACCTTGCGGGGGTGAGTCGACAAAATTAGATTTAGTTAAATCACGATTTTTTGACCCACCCCTTTTTTAAGAAGTAGTTAAAGTAATTATGTCTATATATTATAGGAGGATAAAAATGGCTACTAAATACAAAAGAGTTTTATTTAAACTTAGTGGAGAAGCACTTGCAGGTGGGAAAGGATTCGGTATAGATTCTGAGGTTGTTACTAGATTAACATCACAAATAAAAGAAGTCGTAAAGCAAGGTGTAGAAGTTGCAATAGTTGTAGGTGGTGGTAATATCTGGCGTGGTAAAACAGGAGAAGAGCTAGGTATGGAACGTGCTACAGCTGATTCTATGGGAATGTTAGCGACAGTTATGAATTCATTAGCTCTACAAGATTCATTGGAGCAAAAAAATGTTGATACTAGAGTTTTAACTTCGGTAGAAATGAAGGCTATGGCAGAGCCTTATATTAGAAGACGTGCAATTAGACACTTAGAAAAAGGTCGTGTTGTAATTTTTGCAGCAGGAATAGGTAATCCGTATTTCTCTACAGATACTACAGCAGCATTAAGAGCAAAAGAAATTGGTGCTGAAGCAATCCTTATGGGTAAAAATGGCGTAGATGGAGTATATTCTGCCGATCCTAAACTAGATAGTTCTGCAACAAAATATGATGAACTTTCATATATGGATATTATGAATAAAGGACTTACTATTATGGATTCAACAGCCATTACATTCTGTATGGACAATCAATTGCCAATTATTGTCTTTTCTATAGATGATGCAGACAATATTGTTAAGGTTGTTTCTGAAGATAATTTAGGGACAATTATAAAGTAAAATAAGATAAATTAGGAGTATTGAATTATGCCTGAGCAAATAATGAATAATTTAAATGAAAGAATGGAGAAAGCTATTGCTAGCTTACGCCGTGAATTAGCTTCTATTAGAGCTGGTAAAGCTAGCGCATCTGTTTTAGACAGATTAACAGTAGATTATTATGGAGTAGCAACTCCAATTAATCAAGTAGCTGGTATTTCTGTACCAGAACCAAAAATGTTAGTAATTTCTCCATATGAAAAAACACTTTTAGGGGATATTGAGAAAGCTATCCAAGCATCTGATTTAGGGTTAAATCCTGCTAATGATGGTACTGTAATAAGAATAGTTTTCCCAGCATTAACAGAGGAACGAAGAAAAGAACTAGCTAAGTTAGTTGGTAAAGAATCTGAAGGAGCAAAAGTAGCAGTAAGAAACGTTCGTCGTGATGCTATGGATTCAATGAAAAAATTAGAAAAAGCGTCTCAAATTACTGAAGATGACTTAAAAGGATATTCAGATGATATTCAAAAAGCTACAGATAAATATGTTGCTGAAATTGATAAAGTAACTAAAGAAAAACAAGATGAATTAATGAGTGTATAATATTATGGAAATGTCAGAAATTATTGAAAAGATTAATTCTTTGAATGCTTTAAAAAAAGAAAGAGAATTAACTTCAGAAGAATCTAAAGAATTAGAAAAATATAGACAATTATATTTACAAAACTTTAAAGCTAATATGAGAAACATATTAGAAAATACAAAAGTAATAAATGAAGATGGAGAAGACATAACTCCTAAGAAGAAAGGAAAATAGACTATGAGTGCAACAACAATTACGATTTTAGTAGGAGCAGTATGTTTACTACTTGGTGTTGTGGGAGGTTTCTATCTTGCAAGACGTAATTTTATGAACTATATGGAAAAAAATCCTCAAATTAATGAAGAAATGGTTATGAGTATGATGAGTCAAATGGGGCAAAAACCATCTCGTAAAAAAATTAACCAAGTAATGAGTAATATGCAAAAAGCTCAACAACAAGCTAAAAAACAAGCTAAAAAATAATTGAATATAATTATTATGGAGTGTATCATATAAAATTTATTATAATTTTAGAGATGCACTCTTATTTTAGCGTATTGGTTTACTTTTTTATTAATTTTAGATAAGATTATATAGTAAACAAAGGAGGAAGTAATGGAAACTAGAAAAATAATTTATACTTCACCAACAAGTGAGAGAATTGATAAATTTTTACAGAATGAATTAACTGATGTATCTAGAACAAATATACAAAACTTAATAACTGAAGGTTATATTAAAGTAGATGGGAATAAAGTAAAAACTAATTATAAATTAAAAGAATCTAATGTTATTACTATTGAATATAAAGAACCTGAAGAATTGAATGTAGTAAAACAAGATATTCCTATTAAAATAGTATATGAAGATAATGACTTAATTATAGTTAATAAAGAAAAAGGTATGGTAGTTCATCCATCTGCAGGACATAAGGATGGAACTTTAGTAAATGCACTTCTATTTCATAGTGAGCTTTCTAGTATTAATGGTACGATAAGACCTGGTATTGTTCATAGAATAGATAAAGATACATCTGGGTTGTTAATAGTAGCAAAAAATGATAAAGCTCATGTGAAATTATCTGAAATGATAGCTAATAAAGATGTAAAAAGAAAATATTATGCTTTAGTTCATGGAAGTATAAAACATGATTATGGAACTATCGATGCTCCAATAGCAAGAAATCCAAAAGAAAGAAAAGAAATGGCTGTAATAGATGAAGGGAAACCATCAATTACGCATTTTAAAGTTGTGGAAAGGTTTGAGAAATATACATTAATTGAATGTGAATTAGAAACTGGAAGAACACATCAGATTAGAGTTCATATGAAATATATCAATCATCCATTAGTAGGGGATCCAGTATATGGGCCGAGAAAAACACTAAATACAAATGGACAAGCACTACATTCTAAAAGTATAGAATTTAATCATCCTATTACAGGAGAACATTTATATTTTGAGACAGAAATACCTTCATATATGGTAGATACTATGGCAAAATTAGATAAATAATACACTTAATTGAAAAATATACAAGAAAAAGGTTTATTTTTTCTCTAAAATATAGTATCATAGTAGATAGTAAGTAGTTATTTAAGGAGGACAATAACATGGTATTGGTACCAGCAAAAGATATGCTTGTAAAAGCAAGAAAAGAAGGATATGCAGTAGGGCATTTCAACATTAACAACTTAGAATGGACAAAAGCTATTTTAGCAGCTTGTGAAGAAGCAAAAAGTCCAGTAATCTTAGGAGTAAGTGAAGGAGCAGTTAAATATATGACTGGTTTCAGAACAGTTGCTGCTATGGTTGAGGCTATGGTTGAAGAAATGGGAATTACAGTTCCTGTAGCACTACACTTAGATCACGGTTCATATGAAGGAACTAAAAAAGCTATTGAAGCTGGATTTAGTTCAGTAATGTTTGACGGATCTCACTATCCATTTGAAGAAAATATCGAAAAATCTAAAGAAATGATTGCTTTAGCTCACAGTAAAGGAATTTCTATTGAGTGTGAAGTAGGTTCAATTGGTGGAGAAGAAGATGGAGTTATCGGTAGTGGTGAACTAGCTGATCCTCAAGAATGTAAAACAATGGCCGAATTAGGAATTGACTTCCTTGCAGCAGGTATAGGAAACATTCACGGAAAATATCCAGAAAACTGGGCAGGATTAAGCTTTGAAACATTAGAAAACATTTCTAATGTAACTGGAGGTATTCCATTAGTATTACACGGTGGTTCAGGTATTCCAACTGAACAAATCCAAAAAGCTATTTCTCTAGGAGTATCTAAAGTTAATGTTAACACTGAATGTCAATTAGCATTTGCTGAAGCTACTAGAAAATATATTGAAGAAGGTGGAGACCAAAAACCTAAAGGATTCGACCCTCGTAAATTATTAAATCCAGGATTTGAAGCAATTAAAGCTATGGTTCATACAAAAATCGATATTTTTGGTTCAAGAAACAAAGCATAATAACTACGCAATATAAAGACTCATGCTTTGCATGGGTCTTTATTTATGGGAATTTATAAAATATTTTGGGAGGTTTCTTATGAAAGAAACAATAAATTATTTAACAAAACTTACAAGTATAGCATCTCCGACTGGATATACTAAAGAAGTTGGAGATTATTTAGTAGAAGAAGTAGAAAGATTAGGATATAAAGCTGTACGTGCCAATAAAGGTGGAGTAAATATAACTATTGAAGGTAAGGATAATACTAAGCATCGTGTGGTTACAGCTCATGTAGATACTCTAGGGGCAATGGTTAGAGCAATAAAAGCAGATGGAAGATTAAAATTAGCAAAAGTAGGTGGATTCCCATGGAATATGATAGAAGGGGAAAATTGTGTAGTACATATTGCCAGTAATGGAAAAAAAGTAACAGGTACTATTCTTGTTCATCAAACGAGCACTCATGTCTATAAAGATGCTGGGACTGTCGAACGTACTGAAGATAATATGGAAGTTAGATTAGACGAAAAAGTTACAAATGCAGAAGAAACACGTTCTTTAGGAATAGGCATAGGAGATTTTGTAAGTTTTGATCCGAGAACAATTATAACTGATACAGGATTTATCAAGAGTAGATTTTTAGATGATAAGGTAAGTGCGGCAATCTTATTAGATTTGCTAAGAAAATATAAAAAAGAAAATGTTGAACTTCCATATACAACACATTTTATGTTCAGTGTTTTTGAAGAAGTAGGACACGGAGCCAACTCAAGTCTTCCAAAAGAAGCAGTAGAATACCTTGCAGTTGATATGGGGGCAATGGGTGATGATCAACAAACTGATGAATATACAGTATCAATCTGTGTAAAAGATGCTAGTGGTCCATATAACTATGAATTTCGTCAGCATTTAGTTCGATTGGCAAATGAAAAAAGAATCCCTTATAAATTAGATATATATCCATACTATGGAAGTGATGCTTCTGCAGCTATGAGTGCTGGAGCAGAAGTAAAACATGCATTATTAGGTGCTGGTATAGAATCAAGTCATTCATATGAAAGGACACATATTGATTCAATAACAGCTACATATCGAATTGTTGATGAATATTTACAGAGTAATTTAGTAGATTAGTATAACAAAGCTTGTAAATTTTAGTTTTTTATAAAAGGGTAAGATGTGTGTTGAAAGCAACGGTAATGATAATTTACAATGCTTTTTGTTTTAATTATTTAATAGGTATAACCATTAAATATATAAGTATAGACAATGATAATTCTTTTCAAATTTTGTGAAAATATAATAAAAATTTAACAAAAAGCTTGACAATCATAACTAAAATAACTATAATAACAATATACGATTATATCGTATCGAAAAATCAATAAAAAAAGGAGATTTAATACAATGAACAAAAAAGTATTATTATCAGTATTATCAGCTGGATTATTAGCAGCAACTGTAACACCAGCTTTAGCTAACGAAAACCCAATCAATGGTGGAGCAAATAAACCAGGTGCATATGATCAACCAACAGTTGGTGGAGGAGTTAACGATGCTTACAATTCACAAACTGAATTCGTAAGTGCTCGTACAGTAGAAGAGTACCTAAGCGGACATGCTGGAGAAATCGCTGCTGAAGCAGCTAAAGATCCTGCAGTAGTAGCAGCTAAAAAAGCTTTAGATGCAGTTGAAGGTGGATCTCACAACTATACTGAAATCAAAGCAGCTTACGACAAAGCATACAATGATGCTTTCTTAAAAGTACGTAACGTATATGTACAAAAATTCCAAAAAATTCAAAACTCTGCTAAAAAAGCAGAAAGAAATTACTACATCTTAAACGAAACTCCAGAACAAAAAAATGCACGTTACCTTAAAGAACACGGTCTAGATGCAAAAGATGGATACAAAGTAGTAAATAAAGATGGTAAAACTGTAATCGTTGATAAAGACGGAAAAGTTGTTAAAGAAATTAAAGAAGCTAAAAAAGCTTTACCAAAAACTTCAGCAGTAAAATAATACTGAATTTCATTAAAAGAATGTTTGTCTACGAACATTCTTTTTTAAAATTATAAAGCACCGAAGTAAGTATTAGTATCTATCGGTTTTTTTATTTAATGGTTTAAGCCAGTAGAGGAGGCAAAGTCTCCGAAACAAAAAATCATCCTTTCTTGATAAAATAAGAGTGGTTCAAGCTCTAAAATAAAGAAAGGATGATTTTATAATGCCCAATAAACATAATAGTTTATTGTATACAGAGTGGTTGAGTAAAAATAATAGAAGGACACGTAATACTTGACCATACACATTTGCTACTGTCAGTCTCACCAAAATATAGTGTTTCAAGTATAATGGGTTACTTGAAAGAAAAAAGTTCATTGATGATATTTGATATGCATTCAAACTTGAAATACAAGTATGGG
>CAUUEM010000062.1:0-6965 GCA_963544045.1 uncultured Gemella sp.
AAAGGATTCCTGAAATTTCTACAGATAAAGATGTAATAATCACATTCTCCCTAGGTGGTGCTTCTAAAGAAATAAATGAAAGTATTTTATCTGCAAAACAAAATGGTACTAAGGTTTTAGCAGTTACTAGTTTAACCGCTAGTCCTTTAGCTAAAATTAGTGATCAGATAATTAATATTTATGATGCACCTAAAACTAGAAAAAAAATACGTTCACGCCTGATGTTAAATGTTGTTGCCATTATACTTTTTGAAATAATAGTTGATAAACTTAATAGTAAAAAAAAATAAGAGTATTGAGAAAATTTTCTCAATACTCTTGTTTTTTTTGAAATTATATTTATTTTTTAGTTTTTTTTGTTTTAACTTTGTTTTTTGGAACTCTTTTTGATGTACCAATATTCCAAACCGTTTCTTCTTGTGAAGCTATTTCTTTGTATATATTTGTGTTTAATTTATCAGATGCTTTTTCCACTGTTTTTTTTGTTTCAGTTTTAGAAGTTTCTGGTCGATTACCTGAGCCATATATCGATGAATAAACAGGTGTTGGTTTGAACTTACCTACGCTTCTTGTATTAGGTGTAATATGATTCGTTTCAATCATATTTTTGACTACAGTCTTTCGTGCATTATTACTGTTAGTAGAATATTTTTCAAAAATAGCATCAAGAATTTGTTGATTTTTTTCTATTTTCTCCCTACTTACAGGTCTATAACCCCTATCTATAGTTTTATATTCACCTAGTGCACTTCCCCTATCATTATCAAAATAACTATAAACTTCATCAGTATAAAGCTTTTCTGTATACTCAATACCTACCTTTTCTTCTACTACCTCTACCTGTTCCACTTCTTCAATATTTTCTTTACTATTTTTACTATCATATTGAATAACCTCTTTGCGTTTTTCAGCAATCTCATAAGGAACTGTCTTCTCTTCTGTAAACTTATCCACATCATTAATTGAGTGTGAAACTTTTTTACTAATTGAAATATCATTAAGCAGAGTATCTATACTTACATTGTCTATTGTTTCTTCCAAATAGTTTTGTTCTTCTAATTCTACTATTTCTGTTTCATCTAGATGATAGTCGCTATAGCCTTGTAGTTTATCTTTCTTAGAATCTTTGATGTCTTCATATTGCTCTACTTCAATATCTTCAATTTTAGCAACTTCTTCAATTAAATCTACTTCATTTTGTTTATCTTCATCAATTTCTATAGAATTTTTTTCTTTTCTCAAATAATCTAAATTAGAGTTTAACTCTTCTATTTCCTTTGTAGTTGCATCTTTTTCAGTCCTAAATTCAATATTTTCAGATTCTATCAACTCATCTAGCGGTGTTTTTTCTTTAATTTCTTTATCAATATTTTTTTTATAAACATCTTTTCTGAAAGTTTCTACCTCTTCTACTATCTCCTCATTTGAATCTTTAACATTAACTTTTTTAATTACTCTATCTATATCATCTTCAAAAAGTTCTTCATTTCCACCAAGTATATCATTAACACTTGTATATTTTAATCTTTCACGACGTTCAGCATCCGATTGAACCTCTCTAACTTCAAATTCTGGTACTTCTTTTATTTTAGCTTGATTTTCTTTTTGTTCAATATTTTCAAAAATATCATCAAGTTCTTTATTTTGTTGATAAAGAGGGTTATCTTTTTCTATTTTATCTTCTTTTCTTTCTGGTTTATTGAATTCACTATCAAGTTTTTGTCGTTCTTCTTTGTGTCTAGACTCACGTTCTTCTATTTCTTCTTGTTCTTTTTGTCTTTCACGATAAACACTAGCTACTTCTTCTTTTAGTGCAGTATTATCTCTTCCTAAAATAACTTCTTTTTCTAAATTATCAATTTTATAATCTTGTTTTAATCTTTTTGTTCTTACCGCTGCTAGCGTAGGATGTGCCCTACGATTAGATTTATCTCCAAAAATATCAACATCCCTTAATTCTGTATTCGCAACACCTAATTTTTTTAACGTTGTTTCTAAATCAGAAGATACGCCCTCTACTTTCTCAGCAACCTCATCTTCTTCAAAATTTTCTAAACTTATTTTTTTAGATTCTTTATTTTCTTTTTCTAAATTATCACTATGATATTCAATAACAAAATCTTCTTGTTCTTCAACAAGTTCTTTTTCAATAAATTCTTCTTGTTCCTCCTGATATAAATCATCTAATGCTGTATCCAATTCTTCACGTTCTATTTCTTCATCACTAACACTAAATAATTTTTCTTTTAGTCGACTAAAAAAGGTTGGTCTATGTCCTTCTTGCTTTTCTTGTTCATCTTGATTCTGTTCTTTATCATTTTTTTCCTCACGTTCTCTTTTCTGACGTTCTAAATATGTTTTGTAATCCTCAACATCATCGTCTTCACTTCTGAAATTATCATCAAACAACTCTTCCTCTTCCTTAGAATCCATTATTTTTTTAGATTTAAATAATTCTTTTATTTTAGAGAATACACCTACTTCTTTAGAAGATTTTTTATTTTCATACAACTCTTCTTCAAAATCTATATCAAATTCATCAAGTATTTCTTCATCTTCCAAATCTATTTCATTATCTACTTGTGTATATGCTTCTTTATTAGTAAGCTCAGTATCAAGTCTCTTAGCTTTGTCGCTATCCTCATTTTCTTTATTCTTTGAAACTGTTACTTTCTGCTCTTCTTCTTGAAAAATATCTTCCTCATCTTCTTCTAAAAACCATTTTCTCCAATTAGCCATATTTCATACCACCTACTACAAAAATTTTATTGTAAATTTAAATCCTTAAATTTAGTTCCTACCACTACATTTTCACCTAATACTAAAATACCTCTAGCCTCTTCTTGAGGCAATCCTAATTCACGTTTAGAACATAACATACCATTAGACTCTACACCGCGAAGTTTTGATTTTTTAATAAGTAATCCGCTAGGCATCATAGCACCTATAAGTGATACAACTACTTTTTGTCCTTCTTTTACGTTGGGAGCACCACAGACAATTTGTAATGTTTCATCTTCACTTACTTTAACAGTTGTAACTTTTAATTTATCAGCATCAGGATGTTTTTCGCAAGTTAACACTTCGCCTACTACAAAGTAATCATCATTATTTCCTTCTAAATCAATTTTTACACCGTTTTTTTCTAAACGTTTTTGAAGAACTTCTTTTTGTTCTTCTGTTAATTCAATGCTACCTTCACCTTGAAGTTTTAAATTTTCAACATTAAAAATATTTAATCCTACTAAATGTCCATTTCCATCTTTAATAAGCATCATATTTTTTTTATCTTCATATGTAACTTCTTCACTATCCTTAATAGTTATTAATAATGTCTCACCCAACATTTTCTTATTATAAAAAAATAACATAATTACCTACTCCTAAAAATCATTTTAATTTATTCTACAAATATAAAGTAACTCTCTAACCTATTACCATCATATTTAAAAGTAATAGTCGTTATAGGAACTAATCCTTCAGCAAAAAAATGTACCATTACTTTTTGTAAAACCTCTAATCCTTTTTTATTCTTTATATCTGCTATAATCAATGTATCTTGATGTGGTAGACCCACGTAAAACTCAGATTCTATTTTTTCATAAAAGTAATTTAATACCTTATCATCTAAAATACGGGCTCCATCATAGCCATCTTTTGAATTTAAAAAATAAAACTCATTACCTTGTACAATATCTGTATTATACTTTAATGGTAATTTTTCTAAATTGTCCTTAGCGCAAGATAAAAGTTTATCTTCTGTTATCGACAGTTGTTTAGCAATTTTCTTATTTAAAAATTTATAGCCATTTTCAAAATCATATACTAAATAAATATCTGTTTCATTTGTATGGTTAAATTTTATAAGATTTTGTTTATTATCTTTATTAAAACTAGTTGACCTTACTACAGGATAAACATTTTTTATTAAATCTTCTTCTTTTAGATTTGATATTGAAATTTTTCCCTGAGCCTCAAAATTAGATACAATATAATATACAAACTCATCTAATTTTTTGTCACTAAGACTAGTCTTTTTATTCCCTAGTTTTTTAATAAAACTATCAATATCTATTTTTGCTTTATTATTTTTGTATTCTAATATAAAAATACTACTTTCATTTTCTTTTTTTTCATGAATTTTTAATGTGGGTAGTTTTTCTACAATTTTCTCGAAAACATAATCTCTTGTATATGACATACTGCCTCCTTTTGCGCATAATATGACAACTTAATTATAACATATATCTTCTATATGTATCAACACTAATTCCTTAATAAAACATATTATTTAAGAAAAGTTAATACTTAATATTTAATTGCTAATTTTTTTATAATTTGCTATAATTTAATTATTATTTTTAGGAGAAAATATATGTCTGCTGAAGAACAAAAACGAACTGAATTAAAATTAAAATATGAAAATTGGATAAAAAAAAATAAGACTAGATTACTAATCTTTAGCTTTGTCTATCTTATAATACTTATATTAAATTTTGTATTTTTTAAAAATAATAAAGTAACTATTTTATCCACATTATTATTTTTCACATATACAATTTATACCCAAACTCTTATTTGGTTTATAAATAACAAACTTATCTCTAAAGTTGATACTATCGATTTTAAAAATTAAAAACCACTAAACAATATGTTTCGTGGTTTTTTCTCTTTTCAAATTAAGCTATGTTAATGTTATTAAACAAAGACTACCGACATTTTTTTAAAATCATCAGTAGCCTGAGTTTTAGTGCTTACTCTTTTGTTTTAAGCTGATAAATGCCTACACAAGCAAGGCCTATACCAAGCATTGTAAAACCTGATTTCATATCAAGTTCGCCTAATAAAGAACTTACAACAACAGCAATACCCATTGCAGTAGGTACAGCCTTCAAGATAATATTAAGTAAGTAAGGAGCACCTTTACGCCTATTTCCAGGAATTGACTTAGCATTCATAAGCTCTTCTACGGATACACCAAAGATCTCTGCAATTTTGGGTATTGTTGCCGTATCTGGAAAAGCAATATTTCTTTCCCACTTTGAAACAGCCTTATCGGTTATGTTAAGCATATCAGCCAAATCTTTTTGAGTCATTCCTTTTTCTTTTCTGAGTGCACAAATAATATCACCCATAGATTTGTTTGTCATATGGCATTCTCCTTTGCAATTTTATTGTTATACTTATTGTAGCTGTATTCTCCAAAGGAGTAAACCGAAGTATGGTAGAGTTTACTAAACCGGAGGTTTATCTTCGCTAGAATCTTATGATTATATATATTTTATCATGCAAAACGGAATAAATCCAACATAGTCCTGTTTTAAAAAACAGAGTTATCTTGATATTAATCTATTTTTAAAAAAATACCATAACCATAGATGATACTATCAATTTAAAAAATTAAAAACCACTAAACAATATGTTTAGTGGTTTATTTCTCTTTTTTTAAAATTAAGCTTCTTTTGCTTCTAGAGCTTCTTCTTCGTCTTCTTTACCAATTTTGTCAAGAGCCATCATGTTTTCAAGTGGTTTACCAATTGCGAACATTAATACCCCTAGAACACCCATGATAATTGCGATTACACCTAATACTTTTTCGTAACCCCAAGTAGCTGTCCATCCAACTGTTTTACCACTTATCCAAGATGAAACTACATATGTGAAGTACCAAATCGCCATAGACATGGCTGCGTATTTTTTAGGTAGTAATTTACTGAATAATGCCATACCGATTGGAGATACAAGTAATTCCCCAACTGTTAGTACGAAGTATCCACCTAATACGTACCAAATGCTCATTCTTACTGAACCATCAACTACTCCTCCTAATGATTGAAGACCAAGTACGAAACATCCAAATCCAAGACCTGTTAGAACCATACCCCATCCCATCTTAGTAGCAACACGCCAGTCGTTATTTTTCTCAGCAAGTTTCATCCAGTACCATCCGAATGCTGGTGCAAGAACGATACATAAGAATCCATTAAATGATACTAGCCATGTGATTGGCATTTTATAACCAAATACATTTAAGTCAACTAGTTCGTCTGTCATAAGAGTAACTGTTGTTTGTGTTTGGAAATACGCTGACCAGAAAATACAAGAGAATGCGAAGATTACAGCTGCAGCATATGCACGCCCTTTTTCGTATTTAGATGGTTTTAAGTCTGCTTTATTTTCTTCAGCAGTTTCGTGTTTGTTTTTACCTACTGGATATCTACCATGATCTCCTAATAATTTGTTTTTACCAAATGTAAATATTAAGAATGTAATGAATAGACAGATAGACACCATTAAGAACGCAGGACTAAATCCGTATTTAATGATTTCTCCATTCGCATCTTTTGTAGCTCCCCACTCTTGGAAGATAAGTCCCCCAATGATTGGTCCAAGTAAGCTACCGATGTTAACGAACATGTAGAATAAACTAAATGCAGCATCTTTCATCGTTACTTGTTTGTCATCGTAAAGTTCTCCAACCATTGCAGAAATGTTACCACGATAGAATGCACCTGCGATAGAGTTAATAATAACCCCTGTTAAGAATACATAAAAACGCCCATTAGCAAATGCTGTAAATAAAGAACCAATAGCATTGAATAAAATCCCGTATTGGATCGCACGTTGCATACCGATGTATTTATCTGTTAGGTATGCTCCTAGTAATGGTAATAATGATGCCACAGTACCTAAGTATGCCATCATATCCCCTGCGAATTGCTTACTCAATCCTAATCCACCTTGTTCTACTGTATAAGTATAGAATAAAACCAGGAATCCTGATGTAGCATAAGATGCATAACTTTGAATAGCAATCATTGTGTTCATAAGCCACAGCCCGGCAGGGTGCTTAAGAGTTTTGTCTTTTTGTTTGCTCATATTGTTTATATTTCCTTTCATTTTTTTTACAGCTATATTATAACATGAATATGCTTTCAAAACAATAAATTTTAAAAATAATTCAT
>CAUUEM010000063.1:0-6920 GCA_963544045.1 uncultured Gemella sp.
TCTTCTTTCCCGAAGACTTTTTCTATTCTATCATCTCATTTATTCTTTGTCAAGAAGTTTTTGAAATTTTTTTGAGAAATATTCAATTTTATAAACTTGAGGTCTTTTATTCAATAAAGACTGTATTTATTTTAACACCATCAATTATATTTGTCAATACATTTATAATATTTTTTGTTTTTTTTCTTAACATTATCTTTTGTAAAAGTCTTCATTGTTCGCATTATTGTAATATAGCATTATTTAATTATCTATAATTAAATAATGCTAGCTTCTTCCTTAAATTACTACTATGAAAATAGGAACTAGATTGAACAATCTAATCCCTATTAATTTTCTACTATATATTGTAAAAATCGAATATAGTTATGGGTAAGTTTCTTTTATGCTCTGATTTTATATAATGAGTTTCTATAATTTTCTTAGCTTCTTCTGGCACCTCTCGCCCTTCAAGGTAGTCATCTATATTATCATATGTCACTCCAAGAGCTACTTCGTCAGCTAAAGCTGGTCGATCTTCTTCTAAATCTGCCGTAGGTTTTTTCAAATAAAGATGTTCTGGACAATTTAGTTCTTTTAATAATGCTTTCCCTTGTCTTTTATTCAGCCTATATAATGGAACTATATCTACACCCCCATCACCATGTTTTGTATAGAAACCAGTAATCGCTTCTGCCGCGTGATCTGTTCCTACTACTATACCTTTATTCATTGTGGCAATTGAGTACTGAACTTTCATTCGTTCTCTTGCTTTTTCATTGCCTTTAGCAAAATCTGAAATTGTAATACCTGCTGCTTTTAATGATTCTACACTTGCATCTACAGCATTTTTTATATTAACAGTATATACTTTATCCGGTTGTATAAAGTTAAGCGCGTCGTTACAATCTGCTTCATCAAACTGTGTTCCGTACGGTAATCTAACAGCTATAAATTTATAATCGCGTCCAGTTTCTTCTCGTAATTCAGTTACAGCCATCTGGCAAAGTTTACCGCATAAAGTTGAATCTTGGCCACCAGATATACCTAAAACTAAAGTTTCCAGAAAATCATTTTTTTTCAAATAATCTTTTAAGAAATTAATAGTTAATCTAATTTCTTCTTTTACATTAATTTCAGGTTTACATCTTAATCTTTTTATTACCTCTTGTTGTAATGTCATAATTTCACCTAGTCAATCTGTTTTTTCGTAATTTTTTTCATTATATTATTTCTATTTTTCCAACATTTAGTACTTAAGTCCACCGGATAAAACTCAGGGTTTAATAAACGTTTATATTCACTCCATATCAGTTCCTTGCTTTCTTTAAAGTATTCAGCACTCTCTTGAACAGTTGGAGCGACATAAACTTGTTTTCCATATTTAAATACATCCACATGAATATCACGAGCTTCAAAGTTTACCACTTCTTTTTCTAAATACGTGTGTGTTGGATGGAATAATTTTATTGTAGGTTCCGCTTGCACATCTTCATCATCCATTGCAATGTAGTCCCCAGCAGCTTTACCAGTATCTTTATTGATGATTCTATAAACTTTTTTCGCTCCAGGAATAGTTAACTTAGCAGGATTTTCTGATATTTTTAATCTATCCACCATTTCCCCATTGTCATCTTCTAAACATACCAATTTATAAACTGCACCTAATGCCGGATTATCATATGCTGTAATTAACTTAGTACCAATTCCCCAAGAGTCTATTTTAGCCCCTTGTTGTTTAAGGTGAGTTATAGTACCTTCATCTAAATCATTAGATGCAACAATCTTAGCATCCGGATAACCAGCAGCGTCTAACATTTTTCTAGCTTCTTGAGATAGGTATGCAATATCACCCGAATCCAAACGAACTCCTAAGAAATTAATTTTATCTTTCAATTCATCAGCAACTTTAATTGCTGTTGGAATACCCGAACGTAAAGTATCATATGTATCCACTAAGAAGTAGCAATCTTTATGAACTGAGGCATATTTTTTAAATGCCGTTTCTTCATCTTGATAAGCCTGCACAAATGAGTGCGCATGCGTTCCACTACATGGAATACCAAACAGTTTTGCAGCTTTCACATTACTTGTCGCATCAAAACCACCTATTATTGCAGCACGAGTTCCCCAAATAGCGGCATCAAATTCATGTGCGCGTCTTGTACCAAATTCCATGCAAACTTCATTTGGACATAAGTGTTTAATACGCGCAGCTTTAGTAGCAATTAATATTTGGTAATTTACTGTATTTAATATCGCAGTCTCCATTAATTGCGCTTGAATCAACGGTGCCTCCACTCTTATCAATGGTTCATTACCAAAAACAATCTCACCTTCCCTAACTGAGCGTATGCTTCCTGTGAATTTTAAGTTTTTTAAATACTCTAAATATTCTTCATCATAACCAAGCGTACGTAAATACTCTATGTCAGAATCTGTAAATTTAAAGTCATTTATATACTCTATTATTTTGGCTAATCCTGCAAATACAGCATAACCTCCACCAAATGGAATCTTTCTGAAATATACATCAAAATATGATTTTCTTTCATGTATTCCATCTTTAAAATAGACATACCCCATATTTATTTGGTATAAATCTGTATGAAGTGCATCCCCTATATATTTATTCATAATACCCTCCGGCTTTTTTTACTCATTACTAAATATTTTTAGTTATCTATATATTAACACTTTTATAATATTTTAACAAATAATTATTATCACTTAAATTATTTGTTAAAGTACTTCACAATAAAATAGAGATTAGACATATCTAACCTCTATTATTTTTCTTATCAGTGTTTTTCGTCTGAGTATTATTAGCAGTTGTAGTTTTATTATTTTCTTCAGCATCCTCCGATGAATCATCAGAAGATTCAGATTTCATTTTTTCAGACTTTTTATCTTTTTTACTGTCTTTACCCTCTATTACTTTCGAGTCTTTATTTAATTCTGATAGTTTACTATCATCAATTCGACCACTACCATCATCTTTTTTCTCTAAACTTCCCTCTTTTATGGCATTAATAGCTGCTTTTAAAAAACTATCTTGTAAGGGTAAACTAAAAATTATTTCACCACCATAACTTAACCCATACTCTTGTCGTACTAAGTCAGTTATAAAATACGGGTCTTTAAGCCTATCAATTACTACATCATTTACCTTTGCTTCTTTTTCCAAATTTTCAATTTGTTGTGACTGTTCTTTCAACTGGGTGTTTATTTGTTTCTTTTCACGAATATAGAAAAAAGTCTGAACTAGAGTAACCACAAGAACCAAAGTCATGATACCGAGTATTATAACTTTTCTACGTTTTCTATACTTAGCTTTAGCTTTAAGAACATCTTTTTTAAACTGTTGCTCTACATTATGATCTTCCATTTTATACTTCTCTCAGTTTTTCCGATATTATTTTAAACATTTTAGTTGCATCCTCTTTCTTAGTGCTATCTTTTAACTCTAACACCTCATATACAACTTCTTTTTTAGCGAAATATATTGTAATCACATCCCCTACTTTAAGCGAAGTAGATGGTTTTGCTTTTTTTCCATTTATCGCTATGTGTCCTTCTGCCGAAATTTCATTAGCTACTGTTCTTCTTTTTATAATTCGTGAAACTTTTAAGAATTTATCTAAACGCATTTAATCACCCCTGTGTAATTTGTACTAACTATTATCACATATAATTAATTTTTTCGCAAATATTTCCCATCAAAACCTAGTAAAACTAAATAGAATCTTAATCAAGATTATTTTTAAAATAATTAATTAAGATTCTAAAATTAATATTTATCTAATAAATTTCTTCTATAAATAGAATTATGCCCAGTTACCATCTTTAAAGATTTGAATTTCTTTACCGTCTTCAGTAATACCTACAATGTTAGTAGTCGCTTCACCAATCATAAAGTCTACATGAACTAAACTGTCATTAGCGCCTACAGCAGCTAACTCTTCGTCTGTCATTTCACTTCCACCTTTAACACATGTAGGATAAGCTTTACCTAGCGCTATATGACAAGCTGCATTTTCATCAAATAATGTTTCTAAGAATAGGATACCTGTGTTTGAAATAGGTGAATCATAAGGAACTAACGCCATTTCACCAATACGTTCGGCTCCTTCATCAGTTTCTATAATATTCTTAAGAGCATCATATCCGCGTTTTGCATCATAATCAACAACTTTACCATTTTCAAATTTTAACCAGAAATCATCGATTAAAACTCCTCCATGGTTTAATGGTTTTGCATTATAAACTACCCCACTAGTTACATCTTTATGCGGCATTGTGAAAACTTCTTCTGTAGGAATGTTAGCTACAAAACGATCGGCTTTTTTAGCATAACTTCCTGCACTTTGCCAAATATGTCCTTTAGGTAAACCTACATAAAGATCTGTTCCTAAGTCATTTGTTATATGTAATTTTACAAGTTCATTCTCATTTAAAAATTTCCCTTTAGTATCTAAAATACTAATATGCTCTTCCCAAGCAGCAACAGGATCGTCTCCGTTAGCACGACAAGCACTTAAAATTTCATCCCATAGACGTAAGTATGCTGCTTCATCATCTAATTCTGGGAATAAACGTTTTGCCCAACCAACAGTTGAAGCTGCAACAACCGACCAAGGACACTCATCACTCATAATAGATTTCATATAATTTCTTAGAGCTTTAGAGCGACCAACCATAGATGCTTTCATTTTATTACTATCAACACCTGCTAATCCATCTGGATCATCTCCAATGATAGATAAGAATGCAGTTCCTTTTTCTACAGTTTCTTGATAACGATCAACATACCATTGGCTAACAGTACTTAAAGATTCTTCACTTTGATAAGTTAAGTTTAATTTTGTTAATTCTTGATCACGCCATTCTACTTCTACTTT
The DNA here is from genome assembly GCA_963544045.1 of uncultured Gemella sp. Taxonomy (GTDB): domain Bacteria; phylum Bacillota; class Bacilli; order Staphylococcales; family Gemellaceae; genus Gemella. Next base: position 4,881 of record CAUUEM010000063.1, read on the forward strand.
ACTCGCACCTAGTTCATAGCACGCTTTTACTACTTTCACAACAAAATCTCTAGCATCTGTGCTTGCTCTAACCAATACTGGTTGATCTTTTTGTACGTTTATTCCTACTTTTGCTATTAATTTTGCATAGTTATCTAATTTTTTATCTAATCCCATGTTTATCTCCTTAATTCAACAATAATTTATTTTAATAAGGCTTTGAGAATAATATCCCAAAGCCTTATTTCACCTGCTATTAAACTTCTCTAGTAGCCTCTTTTAACCAAACTCTTTCTTCTTCAGTTAATTTAGGTGCAATGATATCATATACTTCTTTATGATATTTGTTTAATTCGTATTTATCTTCACTTGTTAATAAATCAACATCTACAGCTTCTAAATCCCAAGGAACATATGTAATAGGTTCAAATTCTAAGAATTGTCCATATTCATTTTTAACTGTTGCTTTTACTAGGATTTCATTTTCTAAACGGATACCGTGAGATCCCGCAATGTATAATCCGGGTTCATTTGTTAATACCATACCTGCTTTGAATGGTTCTACAGAACGCGCAACACTCCAGTGGATTCCTGCTGGTCCTTCGTGGATATTTCCTAAGAATCCAACACCGTGACCAGTTCCGTGGTTGTAATCTTCATAGTCAAACCATAATGGAGCACGAGCGAATAAGTCTACGTTTGGTCCAGAGATACCTTCTTTGAATTTTAATCTTGATAGACGTAAGTGACATTGTAACACGCGAGTGTAGTCGCGTTTCATTCTATCAGAAATTTCTCCTAATGCTGTTGTTCTTGTGATATCAGTAGAACCTTGACTAAAGTTCGCCCCTGTATCTGTTAAGAATAAAGTATTTGGAGTTAAAGCACGGTTAGTTTCTTCACTTGATGAGTAGTGAACAATTGCTCCGTTTGGTCCATGACCACAAATAGGGTCAAAGCTTGGGCAAATGAATCCACCTTGTTCTTCTCTGAATTTTTCTAATCTTGCAGATGCAGATAATTCTGTTTCATTTGCAATTTCACCACTTTTAACTAATTCTTTTAGCCAGTAAATGAATTTTGTATGAGCAGCTCCATCTTTAACGTGAGCTTCTTTAATGTTTTTAATCTCTACATCATTTTTAATTGCTTTCATTAATACCGTAGGGTTACGTTTTTCAATTAATTTAACACCTTCTGGAATATTACTGTAAATAGCAAAGTTCAAGCGAGCAGGGTCAACTAATACAACGTCTCCATCTTTGAAACCTTTAATATCTTCATAAATTTGGTTATAAGGTTTAAGAACAACATTATCTTTAGCTAAGTTAGCTTTAATTTCATCTGAGAATTTAGATTCATCAACATATAAATCAACGTGATCTTCAAATACTACTGTGTAGCTTAGTAGTAATGGGAAGAAATCAACATCCATTCCACGAATATTTAATAACCATCCAGTATCGTCTAAGCTAGTGATAATATGAACATTCGCTCCAGCTTCTTTCATTTCTTTTCTTACACGTTCTAATTTACTAGTAGCAGTTTCTCCAGCTAAATCAACATCTAGGTAGAATGCTTTACGCTTAGATAATTCTGGTCTATCTTCCCAAATTTCATCAACTAGGTCAACTTCATATTTAATAGTAGCATTTTTAGCTTTTAATTTTTCAGATAAAGTTTTCCCTTCACCAAACGTTACAACACGTCCATCAAAACCTAATACTCCCCCTTCAGGAATATTTTTTTCGATAAACTCATCAGTAGTTGGAACTCCTGGATTGAACATACGGCATAATTCAATACCAGATCCTTCTAATTGTTGCTCAGCTTGTAGGAAGTAACGTCCATCTGTCCAAAGTCCAGCATAATCTTTTGTTACTACTAATGTACCCGCTGATCCTGTAAATCCACTCATAAATACACGAGCTTTGAAGTGTTCTCCAACATATTCACTGTTATGGAAGTCAGCAGTTGGTACCATATAAATATCAATACCATCACGTTCCATAAGTTCTCTTAGTTTAGCGATTCTTTCTTTAATTGCCATTTTATATTACT
>CAUUEM010000064.1:0-6832 GCA_963544045.1 uncultured Gemella sp.
TATTGGTTTTATCACCTATAAAATAATTCGGACTTGGTAACAAAAGGCCTATTAGTAAAAGTAATAAAGCTAATCCTATTCTTTTTATCATAAAACTGTAGCCCCCATTCCCATAGTCTTTTCAGTATATCAATACCTTTTTTCTATTAAAATTCTAGTTATCTTTTGATAGAAATTTTAAAATAGTTCCTTAGTATATAAACTCCTTCTTATTACCTAAACTATTAATAAAAAGGTGAAAAAGGCTAAATAACTATTAATTTAGATCGGTAACTTTATTGTAATTATTTCGATGAGAAAAGTCAAGTTTGTCTGTGAATGTAAATCGGATATAAAGTAAAAAGGACAAGTAGCCTTTCAGTTAAAATAGTAAAGCTAAAAATTTTAAAAAGCTAAATATTAAATTTTTATAATATATTTTTTAATATTTATCCACATTTTGTCCAAGTTATATTGTATAATTATCATAGGTAATAATAAAAAAGGAGAATATATTATGAATAAAAAAATTGTTACAATTATTACAAGTATTATAGGTATTATTGTTTTGGTTGCTGCATTCTTTTTCTATCAACATTCTGGAAAAAATGATCTAAAAGCTGAACATACTAAATACTTAGCTCTTATCAATGATAATCATGATTTTGATGGTGGTATTAAAAGGTTAGAAACTCTTGACACTGACGAAGGCCAAGAAATTTTTAAAAACATAAAAACTGAAATCAAAATTACTAAAGAATTGAAAAACATCGACACAAGTCTTGATAATAAAGATGTCAATGCCGCTAAAAAGTCTTTAGAAAAAGTCGATACTCTTACTGTAGACAATACTTTCGATAAAGCTATAGAGTGGTTAAAAGAAGATGTTACTAACTTTGACAAAGCAAAAAAAGAAATAGACGAAGATAAATCCGGTAATATCAATTCAATTATTGATAAGTATAAATTTAATCACAGTGCATTAAAAGCTAAGTTAAGCGAGAAAGATAATTCTACATCTAACTCTTCATCAAATTCGTCATCAAATAGTAACAGCTCTTCTATTTCAGATAGCGAAAATCTTCCACAACTAAATGGTCAACAAGTCCCTATAACATATGGTGAAGTAAAAAAAGGAAAATATAATAATGGAACTCCTGATACTGTAGTTGGAAAAATACTTTCTGATGAGTTAGGCGGTCCTGTTGCTAATTTTACTAATGAGCAAATAAGAGATGCTGTTACAAGATACAATCAAAAAAACTCTCAAAAAACTAATACTAGCAAAGATCCATTAGAAACTTATTATCCACAATGGTCTGCTGCTGTTAAGCAAAGTAATCCAGATGCAGAGATAATCAGAGATACAGATGGCAAATACTATGTAGAAGGAATCACTAAAAATCGTGTAGCTGTAATTTATGAAAACCCACATTTAGTTCGATTAGTTAATGCTACTACAAACTTACACGTTGAATTCTAAAAATATAATTTATTAATATAATAAACACATTCAAAAACACATAAACTAACATCAACTTGGTTAGTTATGTGTTTTTATTTTTTATCCCCTTCTCCACTAACCAGAATCCATAGATTCCAAACATGGTGATCGTTAGAAAAAACCACTTGATCCAGTTACCGAACAGTTATGCTCCAATCCCGTCAAAGTATAGACGTTAACCATCTACTACCGTGTGTTTGGTTCCCCAATTTTGCGTCATGCAAATGTACAATCTTACGCTAACTTCTAGATGTAATCATGAAGATAGTGATATAGACTAATAGATGGGACAATCGTACATGAATAGTGATGTAAATTTTGTCACCCTTCTGATGGAAGAATCTAGACAAAGTTCTCATATTATGTTTCTGCAATTCATTTGAATTTTCAATTATATATATATATATTAATTTCTTAATTACTACTTTTCAAAAAATTTAAAACTGTTCTATTAAAATCAGAAACTTCTTGATGGACTGCATGACCAGATTTTTCAAAAATAAGTTTCTGACAATTGATTTTTTTAGCAAGTTCATTAGAAAATCCTACTGGGATAACTTGATCTAATGCAGCACCTATGACCAAGGTTTTAGCTTGGATTTTATCTAATTTATCAAAAACATCAAATTTTAAGCACGATCTAGCTAAAACAATAAATCTATCAAGCTGATCTAATTTTGGCTTAAATAGAATTTGTACTAATATAGATAACCACTTATTTTTTGCTATATATCCTTTTGAATAAACAGTTTCAATCATATTTTTTTGTAGTTCTTGTAACTTACCATTTTCAGCTAGAACAATCCATCTATCTACGACCTTGTTTGTTGTAGGATTATTTCTTGATGTAGTTGCCGCTAATACTAGTTTGTCAACAATATCAGGGTAATTTATAGCTAATAATTGTGCAATCATCCCCCCTTGAGATACCCCTACAACATCTACTTTATCTATATTCAACTTTTTTATACAATAAGCAATTTCTTCCACCATATCACTTATCTCATAATTCTCATTGATATGTTCTTTATGATCAAATATAAAAACTTTATATTCTCTCAAAAAATTTCTATAGAAAAAGGCAAGTTGTAAAGCTTTTCCTTTTACTCGCTCAGTATTCAAACCTGGTATTAATAATAAATTCTTTTTTCCATAACCAAATGAAGCATAATTGACTATATCATCATCGTATAATTTAATTTGACAATTTTTTGCAGAAAACATAATATATACCTTTCTAGATTAGTTACTTATGCAATTAATTATACCATATTTATAAACCACCTACCATAAAACTATAGTTCGCATCCATATCCTAAGCTACACCATCAAACTTCTCAAAATTATTACCGGTGTAATAGACAATTATAAAGTTCTCTGGATTTCCATAAATTTAGTAATTATCAAAGCATGATATACATATCTTAAATTTACAATATAATTTTATTGTTTTTTCAGAAAATATATTGTAAGTTATCTTTATTTTTTATTATTTTACAGCTTTTTTCTTAACTAAAATACTTTATCAATATTTCAAAACTTTATTATATTTTTTAGTTGATTTATTTGAGAGAATATGCTAAATTATCTATTGTTGAGATATATTATGAAATCAAAAATAATATAAAGGAGACAACAGTTTATGAAGAAAATATTAATAACTAAAAGAACAAGTATGATTTCTACTTTTATTCTCACTGCAACATTAAGCTATCTATTATATAATTACACTTTATTAGGTGTAGCATTAGCCAGCATTTATATCTTGGCAACAGGAATATTAAACTGTAGATATAAAACAAATAATAAACTAATCAACTATACATCAATTATATTTGCAACACTAATGATTATTTTTATATCTATAAATAATAATCTACCTCCTTTAAAAATCAATATAATTTTAATAACGGAGCTAATATTTTTTGTTTACTATTCATCATCAGATAGCTTTTTGGAGATTAAAAATTAATTATATATATTTCAAATATTATTAACACAAAAATCCCACTCTTAATAGAGCGGGATTTTATTTTATAGGTAATCTACTTCTTGGATTACTTCTGGTTGTTGCGGTTGTTGTTTTTTAGCAACTGGTACACGAGTTTTTACACCATTGTTTCCAGCTGGAACACGTAATGGTTTTTCTGATTTCACAGCTGGTTTTTTCTCAGCGTAATAATAATTCATATAAGCTTCAAGTGGGTATGGAGAAGCTTGAATAGCTATGCCTTCTTCTCTTTGATATTGATAAACTTTACCATTATAGTTAATTTCTTTTTTTACCTCTGGTAAGTATGATCTATATTCACTTTGTTCTCCAGCTCCTTCTGGACGTGGAACTTTCACTTCTGCTCTTGGAGCAATCTCATTCCCACTCATGTCAAAATATTTAATAATTAATTTAACATGTTTAGGGATACGCATACCATTGATTATTGTATAATCCGCATTATCATTATTATTCACATCTGCCGCAGAAGCTGATGGCGCTTGTGAAGTTACAGTTAAAGCAAAAGCTGTTAATGCAACAGTCAAAGTTTTTTGCAATTTATTCATAATATACTTTTTCCTCCTAATATTTTTTAGCATAATAATTGCTTTAATATTATATATCAAATGTCCCTAATTTGTCAAAAGAAACCCTATTTATCCCCTATATGCTAGTTTTTTTATCAAAAACATAATAGCAAAGTAATTTTAACACCTGAGAAAATATTTAATAATTTATTGTTGATAATGAATATCTATAATTTATCTGTATTTTTTTAAGTATATTTGTTTATTATTTACAAATAGATCTCTCTTTCAAAAACATAATATTTATAAAATACAAGTAAATAATGATATAATTGATCTATAAAATAAGATACAGGAGTAACGGCCCATGAGTTTAGATTTATTTATTTTTGAAAGAAGAGAAGAGATAAAATCCTCTCTAGATGTCCTTAGCTATCTAGAAGAGTTTTCAAAATATGAAGAAGATAAAGACTATAATTCGCTTGAAGGATGCTCACCAATTATAACTGCTTGGGCAAAAGAAATGTTTAAACATTTCCCTCCTATGAACGGCGAATATGCATTGCCTGATGATATTGCTTTTTCATCAGAAGATATTGAGGATTACCTAACTGATTATTCTTTAGGAAAACATGGTGCTATATGCTCATTTTCTTATGATGTTATAGATGATGCATTGGATTTTCTTTTAGATATATTTGATGAATATAATATTGGCGTTTATGACTTTAATAATATTGATAATATTATAGGTTATGATATCGAAATTTTAAAATATAAAACAGAGAGTACTAATAAAACTTCTTGTACTTGGAATGAAGTAGAGAATTCTATTAATACTCTTGATAATCCAGAGAGAGAATCAGCGTATCTATCACTATGGTTTGATGTCAATGGAAAAGAGATCAGTTTTATTAGATGCGCACCTAACAATAAAGAACCAAGCTTCTTTTCTCGATTATTTAATAAGGATAAAAAAACAAAAATAAATGGTTTTACTCTGGAAATAAAAAACTACAAAAACGTTTATAAAAAAGTTATTCAAAACAAAAAACAATTAAAAGAGTATATAAAATCTTGGTGTTTCGATAGAAAACTATATGATACAAGTAAATAAAAAAGTATAAAATTTATAATTTATTAAAGTTAACCAAAAAGACAGGAGAAAATTCTCCTGTCTTTTACTTATTATTAATTACTTTTAATACTTTCTACATAGTATTTAGATTTTGCATTACCACCAGCGTACTGTTTATTATTAATTCTCAGAGTTATAGTTGAAATTTTTGTTTTTGTCATTTTATCTACAACATTGATCTTAATTTTATCACCTTCAACTACCCATTTATCTTGCGACTCAACTTCTTGTGGGTGATTATTACCCATTATTCTTGTAGTAAATGCAATAACATTATCACCTTTATAATAATAAACCTCATCTTCCTTAGGTACTGCATTAGATTTTGTTGAGCTTCCTTCTTTTTCACTAAAATGTGATCCTTTTAGCAAGTTAATTGCTTCTTCTTTAGTATATGTTTTTGAAGAAACTGCATTGATAGCATCTAAGTAATCAGCACTAGATACTGTAAATAATGTTTCTCCATTTGCAGCTTTTGTAGTTTTAATTTTCGATTGAGTTAACCAGTGAAGTAAATTTGTTTGAGATGATAGTCTAGATACGTCATTACCTGAAACACCTACTATATCTACTAATTTTTTTGCCGCAGCAAAATCATGATTACCAGTTTTTACTGTTTGTGTGGCATTATTATTTTTACTCTCACTACTTACACTATTATTGCTATTTTCATTATTGCCGTTATTTTCTTTAGAATCTTTATTTTCTGTAGTTTCTGTTGAATTTTGTTCTTTATTTGTATTGTTATCTTCTTCCTTTTTCTCTTCTGAAGAGTTATTTGATTGTTCTGTTTTTTTATTGTCATCTTCTTTGTTTTTTACATTTCCTTTTGTTGCACAACCAGTTATTATTAAAGCACCAGCTGCAAGCAAAGCTAATAGTTTCTTGTTCATATTTCTGACCTCCATATATTAGTTCTCTTTATTATACCATATTTAGACATAAAAATAGACTCTAAAACCTTTTTTTGTTTTAGAGTCTATTTTTATTAATCTTTTAAAATTATCTCATACCTTTATCGTATGGTACACCAAGAGCTTCTGGTGTAGAAGTTTTCTTAGAAAATACGATAAGTGCAATAATTGTTGCTACGAATGGGAACATGTTCCAGAATGATACCGGAATTGGTAGATCTGGTGCTAAAATAGATACTTTTTCAGCAAATACTTTTGTTCCACCGAAGAACAGTGATGCTAAAGTAATTGTAATTGGGTTATATTTACCAAAGATAAGTGCTGCTAATGCTAAGTATCCAAATCCGTATACTGTGATTGCTGCGTTAAACCCTTGGCTGAATGTAGTAGCGATGATTGCTCCTGCTAATCCTGCTAAACATCCTGAGATAAATACCCCAATGTAACGATATTTAAATACGTTTAATCCTAATGAGTCACTGGCTTGTGGGTTTTCCCCTACAGAACGTAATCTTAATCCGAATGGACGTTTATAGATAACGTAGTAAGTAACACAAATTAGTATAATAGCTATAATAATTGTTGGATAAACTGTAAATTTACCAAAAATTGTATATCTTGGGAATCCACTAGCTAATAATAATTCATAAGTTCCGTTAAAGTGGTTTACTAAGAATAATGCAATAGCTGGTGTAATTAAGTTAATCGCTGTACCTGAGATAACTTGGTCAGCTTTTAAGTTAATACTGATAAATGCGTGAATTAATGAAAGAAGTC
>CAUUEM010000065.1:0-6831 GCA_963544045.1 uncultured Gemella sp.
TGTATACATTCATTATTATTTTTATCAAAGAATTTATACCCTAAAGCACTTAGCATGCCAATGCCACAATCATTAGTTGCACTTCCTCCAAGACCTATAATAAAATCTCTAATATTTTCCTGGAGTAATGATTTTATTACTTCTCCTAAACCATAAGTACTTGCTAGGTACGGATTTTTTTCACTTACTTTTTTAAGACCAATTATTTCTGCTACTTCTATAACTGCTTTCTTATTATCATAATCAACTAAATAACTAGCTTTAATTTTCTCACCCATGGCATTAGTGACTAGTACTTCTTTTTTAGAAAAATTATTAAAAATATCTAAAAAACCGTCTCCACCATCCGCAATTACTTCTGGTTCTATTTCAATATTTTTATACCTTTCATTAGCTAATTTTGAAATTAACTCTGCTATTTCCCTTGAGGTCAATGAACCTTTAAATTCATTTACAGCTACCAATATTTTCATAACTTCCACCTTAATTATTTTTACTTTGTTAATTTCTTATTATACATTAATTTAATTTATATTTCCATCTTAATAAATAAAAAAACTTTTATTATTTTTACACAAATACTTTAAATTTCATGTTTTTTTTAGTATAATATTTATGTAAAGTTGTTTGACTTTATTTGGGCTTACAACCTGGAATTATTTAAAACTCTTACTATAGAGTTAAATACTACATATTTAATCATTATGATTAATAACATACAGTCTTAATTATATATATTGTTTAACAAACTACTTTTAGTTTTACAATTAACAGTAATCCTCATGTTTGTGCCAGTAACTACAATTTATATGATTAGAATTATATATTAACATAGTACATAGAAATTCCAGTGCCCACCCTACGTTAATATTTACTGTATAAAACCACGGAAGTTTACCCCTAAACTACCGTGGTTATTTTTATTTATCTCTTTTCAATAAATAATTAGCAAAGTCTTCCAATAAATTATTTTCTAATTTCCTTGAAATTTCTATTGCATTTGTTGTGTGTTTTTCTAGTAACTCTTTACATTCATCTATTCCATAAAAACTAAGATAAGTAATCATATCTTCATCACTTGGTAATTTACCTATTTTTTCAAACTCACCATAATAATCTAAAATATCATCTTTTATTTGATACGCTATACCTAGCTCTTTACCAAAACTTCTTATATAATCTAAATCAGATTCTTTTCGAGCTATTTTACAAGCAAAATCAAGCGGTAATTCTATTAGTCTACCTGTTTTTAAACTATGCATCAATTTTAGATAATTAGCGTCAACTTGATAGTTTTTTTGCTTAACATCGTATACCTGACCAGCAATCATTCCCATTGCACCAGAATAATTAGCAAATTGTTGGATAAGATTAACTTTAAGAGTATCATTTATATTTGCTTTGCTTAACACTTCAAATGCTAATGTTAGCATTGAATCACCAGTTAGAACTGCAATATCTTGTCCATATACTCGGTGATTAGTTGGTTTTCCCCAGCGATAATCGTCATTATCCATTTCAGGTAAATCATCATGAACCAATGAGTAAGTATGCACTAATTCTATTGCTAATGCAACGTCAAAATATTCTTTATAATCTATATTATAAAATTTTAATAAATATAAAAACGATAATGGTCTTATTTTTTTCCCATCATTAACCAATGAATAAATAATTGATTCCTTTAATAATTCAGGAATTTCTAGGTTTTCTATATATTCTTTTGCATAAATATTTAAAGAATTTCTATTTTCATTTATAAATTGCTCGAAACTATTCATTTGTTTTAATATCCTCAGTTAGTCTTTGAACTTCTTTTTCTGCATTTTCTATAATTGTATTACATTTTTTTACTAGGTCTATACCTTTTTTATATTTTTCTAACGATTCCTCTAATGAGAGTTGTCCTGATTCTAATTCAGAAACAATTTTTTCAAGATTAATTAAATTCGACTCGAAATTTTCTTTAGCCATTACTCTACTCCTTCTTCTATTGTATCAATTACATTACATTCTAATAAACCATCTGAAAGCCTTACAGATATATTATCATTTTTATTAACACTTTTTACTGATGTAATTTTATTATCATTTAAATATGTAATTGAGTATCCTTTTTTTAATATATTAATAGGAGAATTCGCCTCAAGGCTATCAACTTTTTTAATGAAATATTCTTTATATGGACCTATAACATCTATCTTTTGGAATATTTCTTTAGAAATAGTTAATTCAGATTTCTTATCCTTAAGTAAGTTATTTAACCCTTTGGATAATTCTTTCTCTAACAAACAAACTTTTTCTTTATAAATGTTATAAATATTTGTGTAATTTCTAAAGTAAGGATTTGAATTACTATTTGCTATCCTAGTTCTATATTCTTCTAATATATAAGACATTCTTCTATTTAATTTATCACTATTAAAAGATAATCTATTTTTTATATCTATTATATTTGGGGTTACTAATTCTGCAGCTGCAGTCGGCGTTGATGCCCTAACATCTGACACAAAATCTGATAACGTAGTATCTGTCTCATGGCCAATTCCTGTTACAATAGGAGTTTTACAATTAAAGATTGCTCGAACAACTTCTTCAGTATTGAAACTCCACAAATCTTCAATCGATCCTCCACCACGTCCTAATATAATTACATCATTATCTTCACTATCAGCAAGAATAATATTTTTTACAATATCTTCAACTGAATTTTCTCCTTGAACTAAAGTTGAATAAACATTAATTTTAGCAATTGGAAATCTTCTTTGTATTGTTCTAGTCATATCTTGTATAGCAGCACCTGTTTTTGCTGTTATTAAAGCAATTTTTTGACTGAATTTTGGAATATCCTTTTTAAACTCTGACGAAAATAAGCCTTCTTTTTCAAGCTTTTCTTTTAATTCTAAAAACTTCTGATATAGTTCACCAATACGATCTTTTTTCATATCGATAACTATTAGGTTGTGTTCACCTCTTGGAAAGTAAAAGTTTATTTTAGATTTAATTAAAACTGTATCGCCGTCTTTAAACTCACGATTCTTAGCACCGAACCAAACGGCATTTATTCTTGTATTTTCATCTTTAATAGAAAAATAAATATTGTTATTATTGTGTAGTTTAAAATTTGATATCTCACCCTTTATATATATTTCACTTAGATAAGGGTCTAAAATAAACTTTTTCTCAATATATTTATTTAATGCCGTAACAGTTAAATATGCTTTTTCTTCCAATAATATTACCTCTTATTTAGTTGTAGTTTCAACTATACCTTTTAATACTCCATTGATAAATTTATAGCTATCATCTTTTTCACTATATTTTTTTGAAAGTTCTACAGCTTCATTTATAGAAACCTTGTAAGGAATATCTGTAAATAAAATTTCATATGTAGATATTCTTAAAATTTGTCTATCCATTTTTGATAAACGTTCTAACTTCCAATCTTTTAAGTTATTAGTTATTATTTCATCAATTTCATTTTTTTTCTCAAAAATATCATCTAAAGTTCTAGTTACATATTCACTACCTGAAACATCATCCACTTCAAACTCTAATAATTCTCTATAGTCTAGATCTGTATTTTCTACCTGAAATAAAATTTTAAATACTGATTCTCTTAATTCATGTCTACTTTTCATTAGTATCTCCTAATTAAAAATCAATTCCTATAATATTCACATTAACAGTTTTAGTATTGATTTCTGTCATATTAAAAATAGAATTTTTCACATTTTCTTGAATTTTTCTTGCAGTTTTAGCAATTGAATATCCTGATTTCAAATTACAATATACATCGATAAGTAATTCCTCACCTACGAATTCTAGTTCTACTCCTTTAGAGTATACTTTTTTCCCTAATAATTTTGATACACCTTCAACTTCACTTGCTGCAATATTAGCAATAACAGTTAATGCACTTGGATTAATTTCTACTTTTCCTAATTTTTTGTTTTCCATATTAAGAAACCTCCTAATTTATCTTAAATAATCTATACTATAATAATTAATATTAAATAAAATTACTATAAAGATTATTATATCCATAATAATCTACACCATTATACCATATTTTCATAAAAAAAGGGAGTAAAATAACATATTTATTTATATTATAAAAATGAACAAGGGGTACTATAATTACAAATATAGCACCCTTGTTCTTAAGGTAAGGTAAGGCAATATAATATTAAATATTAGCTATTAATTCTTCAAATGCTTTATCTATATTATCTTTATTCTTAGCTCCAGCCTGTGCCATGTCTGGACGTCCACCGCCTCGACCTTCACATACAGTTGCTAATACATTTACAAGTTTTCCAGCATTATATTTATCTGTAATAGCTTTATCTACTGCAACTACAAAGTTTACTTTATCATCATTAATTGAAGCAAAGGCAATAACATAATTTTCTAATTTAGATTTAGCGTTATCTACAAGTTGTTTTAAGTGATTCATATTTTCAGATTCTACAACGCTTGTAAGTACATTAACACCATTAACTTCTTTAATATTATTTACTAAATTATTTAACTCTGCATTAGCAATTTTTTGTTGTAAACTTTCTTTTTCTTTAGAAAGTTTTTTAATTTCAGTTTGTAAATTAATTACTTTTTCTACAACATTTGAAACATTAGCTTTTGTTAATTTTTCAACAGTACGAAGTGTCTCTTCTTGTTGTCTTAAATATTCATAAGCAGCTTTTCCAGTTAAAGCTTCTATTCTACGAACCCCTGCAGCAACACCAGTTTCAGAAACAATTTTGAAAATTCCTACTTCACTACTGTTTGAATTATGTGTACCACCACACAGTTCTATTGAATAATCACCAATTGAGACAACTCGAACTATATCCCCATATTTTTCACCAAACAATGCCTGAGCTCCTAATTTTCTTGCTTCAGCAATTGGCATTTCTTCAGTTTTAATTTCTAAAGCATTCCAAATTTGTTTGTTAACTTCTTGTTCTACTTTTTCAATTTCATCTTTTGTTAAAGGTGCAAAATGAGTAATGTCAAATCTTAGTTTCTCATCAGTTACAAGAGATCCAGCTTGTTTTATATGTGAACCTACTTCATGTCGTAGTGCCTCGTTTAATAAGTGGGTAGCTGTATGATTTTTCTCAACATTCAATCTAAAGTCTCTGCTTACAATTAGCTCATAATCTTTTCCAACTTCAAATTCACCTTCTAGTACTTTTACAAAGTGAATGTGACGTTTATCAGGTAGTTTTTTAACATCAAGTACTTTGGCTTTAAATCCATTAGCTAAGATTTCACCATGGTCCGCAATCTGACCTCCACTCTCTGCATAAAATGGCGTTTTTTCAAATACAACTTTTACAACTTCTTCGTCAGAGTATTTATCTAATAAATTATCTTCTTTATCAACTATAGCTAATAGCTTAGAAGATACTTCAAATTGAGTATATCCTATAAATTCACTATTTCCAATAATTCTGCTATATAAATCTGATTGAACTTGCATTGATGAATCATCTTGTCTTGATGATCTTGCACGTTCTTTTTGTTTTTCCATTTCTTCATTAAATCCATCGATATCAACTTTTAAACCATATTCTTCAGCATATTCTTCTGTTAATTCAATTGGGAAACCAAAAGTATCATATAACTTAAACGCATCTTTACCTGAAATGATTTTTGTAGTATCTTTAACTTCACTAACAATACCATTTAAAATAGCTTCTCCCTCATTAAGAGTTTCATGGAATCTATCTTCTTCTTTTAGAATTACATCTTTAACAAAATCAGCTGATTCTTTTACATTTGGATAATAATCATTCATTATTTCTGCAACTACATCTGTTAGTTTATACATAAATGAATTATTTAATTCTAAAACTTTTGCATATCTAACAGCTCTACGAAGTAATCTTCTTAGAATATATCCTCTACCTTCATTAGATGGAAGTGCTCCATCAGCAATAGCAAATACAACTGTTCTAATGTGGTCAGCAATAACTTTAAATGCTTCATCCTGTTCGTTATTAACACCATATTTTTTCCCAGATAATTTTTCAATTTCATTTATTATAGGCATAAATAAATCAGTATCAAAGTTTGTTGGAACATCCTGTAATACAGAAGCTATTCTTTCAAGTCCCATACCTGTATCAATATTTTTGGCAGGAAGTTCTGTATAAGTACCATCAGCATTATGGTTATATTGACTAAATACTACATTCCAAACTTCTAGATATCTTTCATTTTCACCACCTGGATACATCTCTTCTTTTGGTGATTTTGTATCTGTTTCTTCACCACGGTCATAGAAAATTTCAGTATTAGGCCCTGATGGTCCTTCTCCTATATCCCAGAAGTTACCTTCAATACGAATAATTCTTTCTTCGGGTAATCCAATTTGATTACGCCAAATATCGTAAGCTTCAGTATCTTCAGGGTGAATAGTAACTGATAATTTTTCTTTCTCTAAACCTAACCATTTTTCAGATGTTAAAAATTCCCAAGCCCAAGCAACTGCTTCAGGTTTAAAGTAATCACCAATTGAAAAGTTTCCTAACATTTCAAAAAAAGTATGGTGACGAGCTGTTTTACCAACATTCTCAATATCATTAGTACGTATTGATTTTTGTGAGTTTGTAATTCTAGGATTTTCAGGTATCACACGTCCATCAAAATATTTCTTTAAAGTTGCTACACCAGAGTTAATCCATAATAATGTAGGATCATCTACTGGAACTAGTGAAGCACTAGGTTCTATTTTATGTCCTTTTTCTACAAAGAAGTCTAAAAACATTCTTCTTATTTCTGTTGATGTTAATTGTTTCATTTTTTTCTCCTTAAATTATA
>CAUUEM010000066.1:0-6800 GCA_963544045.1 uncultured Gemella sp.
GTAGAAAAGAGTACAAACCAATTGTTTGTACTCTTTTTGTATATAGAATAATGCTATTTTTTGAATTTTTTGTGTGTTTCTGTGTAGAATAGTAAACCAATAACTGTTAATCCAATTCCACCTAAAGCTAATCCTGTTTGAGCGATAAGTGTACTTACTAATGTATATACCCCACCTAAAATTGCGATTATTGGAATAATTGGGTATAGAGGCACTTTGTAAGGACGTTCTAATTCAGGATCTTTTTTACGTAAGATGATTACCGCAAGGAATGTAGCTGTATAGAAGAACCACATTACAAATACTAGTAAGTCTGTTAACATATCAAAACTTCCTGTTAACATCATGATTCCAGCTAGTACTAATAATAGTAAACCTGCATTTACTGGAATAGAATCTTTATTTAATTTTGTCCAAACATTTTTCATTGGAATTTGATCACTTTTCGCCATTGCGTAAGGTACACGAATTCCTGCCATTGTAAATCCGTTTATAGCACCATACACACTTATTAGGATACCGATTGTTAGGATTTTACCTCCTAGTCCACCAAATAACTTAGCCGCTACTTCACTAGCTACTGTTTGGTTACCAGCAACACGATCTAATGGTAAACTCATTAGATACGCAACATTTATAAGTACATATACAGCCATAACTACCGCAAGACCTAAGAAGATAGCTCTTGGTAAGTCTTTTTGAGGATTTTTCATTTCTCCAGCCATACTACCTACGTTAGTCCATCCTTCATACGCGAACATCGCAGCCAGTAATGCTCCACCTAATCCACCTGCAAATGAGATATCTTTTCCTGCTTCAATTGGGAAAAGTTGTAGAGGTTGAGAATCTGATTGGAATAAACCAAAAAGTATAATAGCAATTAATGGAATTAATTTACAAATTGTAGCAACTGTTTGGATAACCCCACCTGTTTTCCCTCCTAAAAAGTTTAAAAACATTAGTGATGCCGCTGCTGCAAAAGCAATTGGTAAATGCCATGTTTTATCTAAGTTTAATAAATTCAACACTTGTGTTGAGAAGATAACTGCTAAAGCTGCTATCATAGCTGGGAAATAAATAACTGATTGTGCCCAACCTAATAAAAACGCCGCTGTTTTACCATAAGCTTTTTCAATCCAAACAACCATTCCACCAACTTCTGGAATAGAAGCTGCAAGTTCAGCTACTGTAAGACCTGCACATATTGTAATTACCCCTGCCAACACCCAAGCTAAAAGCCCTAAGCTCATTGTCCCAGTTGTTTTATATATTACGGCGGCCTTGAAGAATACCCCCGCTCCTATTACAGAACCTATTACCGTCATGAATGCCGGTAAAAAACCTATCGTTCTTTTTAATTCACTCATAGATTAATCCTCCTTTTTTTGTATAGTTTTGTAATCGTTTTTATACCTATATTATAACTTTTTTTTGGACAAAAATAAAGTAAATAGATGTTAAATTTTTAATATAACAGATTTTATATTGTTATTATCTACAAACTTAACAGCATCAAGATTACTTTGATTTTCATGAAACAGTTTTTCATGTACACATTAACTTTTCCGAGAATCTTTTGTATAGAAAATACAATTTTCATTATAAAAATAGAAGCAACTAATAAATAGCTACTCCTATTTTTCTTAATATTCTATTTCCCAAATAATAATTTAAAGAAGTTTAATTTTTGTCCATATCTTAATGTCGCTAGTCTGTATACTCTAACACTAATAAGAGCTATTATTAAGGTACTTCCTACTAAAATACCATAAGATACCGCTAGATCATTCATAGAAACATGACTTATCGCAAAACGTGTAAACATTACAAAATATGATGTAAATGGCACATAAGATAAAATTTCTGCCAATTTAGTATCTCCTGTTGAACTCATAATATAGTAATTCACAAAAAATGCTCCCATAAATATTAACATCGGTACAGTTAATGCTCCGTTAACATCTTCAATCTTACTAACTAATGAAGCAAAAGCAGCATACATAAACATAAACATTACAAATCCAGTTAAAGCGAATACTACCCCAACACCTAGAACTTTTAAATCCATATTTTCTATAATATGTTTAAGATTATCACTATATTTAGAACTATTGATTTTTAGCCCCGCAAATAATCCTCCAATAATTAATCCCATTTGAATTAATACCCCAACTGATAAAGCCAATACTTTCCCTACAATAAGTGTTCTAGGACTTACAGTAACAACTAATAATTCCATCGCACGATTACTTTTTTCTTTAACAACATTAGTAGCAACTACACTACCGAATTGAATCACTGTCATATACACAATAAATGTAAGAACATACACTACTATAATATTAACTGCTTGAGTCTGTGCATCTGAATCTCCACTCACATTCACAGTCAGGGGTTGTGGAATACGTGATTTTACATTATTTACCTTCTCATAATCTAAACCATTTTGTTTATAGATAAATTTTTCTACATTTTTCCCAAAAGCATCTTTAAACTCACTCTCACCCTTACTAAAAATAGTCTGTTTTGATAAATATTCATAACTATCTTTAGTTAAGACAATACCTTCATCCAACTTATTATCTTTAATGTCTTTTTCTAAAGCTTCTTTACTGTCATATTTTTTAGCTTCTTTCAAATCGGCTAATTGAACACTTACATCTTTTACTACATAAGCACTGCGTGAATAGTTGTCATTATTATCACCTTTGAAAAAATTGCTATTAGCAATAGATGGTATAAAAGTTATACCTATAGCGATAATAAAGTATACCGCCATAATAACTTTTGTCGCTTTTTTACCAAAAAATTGTTTTAACTCGAAGTTAAATACTGTACTAAAATTTTTCATAATTACTTACCTACCTGTTCTTTAAAAATATCTTCTAACGATGGTTTATAAAGCTTAAATTCTTCTATATTGAAGCTACTTCCTGCAAATTTTGCTAATAATTCTTTTTTAGCTCCCTCTTCCTTAAAGTCAAGAAGCACTCCTTCTGGCACTAATGAATATTCAATACCTAGTGGTATCGACTTAAGATTAGCAAGTAATTCTTCTTTTTCTAAACCACTAACACTAAGAATCATTTTCCCGTGACCCAGTTGTTTTTTTATATAATCTAGATTTCCACTTAATACAATTTCTCCCTTTTCAAGAATATTAATATCCTCACAAAAAGTTTCTACAACCGGCATTTGGTGAGATGAGAAAATAACTAACTTATCTTTTTTTATAAAATCAGTAATAATTTCTTTTAATTTTGCTACATTCACCGGATCAAGCCCACTAAACGGCTCATCAAAGACAAGTATGTCTGGATCATTCATTACACTTTGGATAATTTGAATCTTTTGTGCATTACCTTTAGATAATGTTTTTAACGCTTGTTTATTGTCCTCTAATTCAAAATACTCTAACCATTTTTTCGCTTCTGTTTGTGCAGCTTTTTTCTTCATACCTTTTAGCATCCCAAAATACGTTAATTGATCCACTAAACCAATACCATCGTACATACCACGTTCTTCTGGTAGATATCCAATCTTAACTTTAGTATGATCTAAAGGTTTCCCGTCTAATAAAATTTCACCTTTATCTGGTTTGAATATATCTAATAATATACGAAAACTTGTAGTTTTACCACTACCATTTCTCCCTAAGTAACCATTCGCTACACCACTTTTAGCAGTGAAGTTAACACCTTTTAGTACCTTTTTAGCACCAAAACTTTTCTCTACATTTTTAAATTCTAAAATCATCCTTCTACCTCTTTTACATAGCTTTCTTTATCATCATTACTTTTT
This sequence comes from uncultured Gemella sp., assembly GCA_963544045.1. Lineage (GTDB taxonomy): Bacteria > Bacillota > Bacilli > Staphylococcales > Gemellaceae > Gemella. Next base: position 3,802 of record CAUUEM010000066.1, read on the forward strand.
TGTTTAATCACTATTTAATTTCAATTCTTTTTTCAACTTACAATATTTCGGTATAAACATTATAAGCCCTCCTAGACAGTAACCAAATATACCACCTAGTACTCCAGCTAGTGTAACGAATACACCATTAGGTATCCAGCTCAGAACCATCCATTTAGTAATAACGTACTTATTTGAAAAAAATAACATACATATAATACTTATTATAATAAACTGAATTGTAAATCTTAACAATCTATATCTAGCAATTTTAAATTCCGTTTCAGTATCTGTAAATATTGGATACGAATTTGAATTTCCTTCAGCTAGTCTAAATATATTATAAAACTTAAACTTATGGAGTTCCCAACCACTTGCTTTATAGTACTCTGCTGTCTCAGGTGTAAAGTGTTTATCAAAAATAAACTTATATTGCTTATCACTAGTCTCAGATACTTTCTTCATTCTAACTGCTACTATATATTCTTTATCGTATTCATATCCTTGAGCCGCAAGGCGATTCATTTTATCAGCTACTTTATCATAACTAATCCATATGTTTATATATTTATACATTTTATTATCTCTCCTACTCTATTTATTTAATGAACGATATTTCATATAAAAATATAGGTTAAGCAATAACATCGCAACTCCTGCTCCAAGCATAAAACCTCGAAGAAACTCAACTAATAAATAATAAACAATAGGAACATCTATTAATGTCAGTAACCCTCCTAAAGATAAAACTACAAGTGCTATTATACTATTAAATTTGATCCTTTGTTTCCACATTTCTTGTTCGCTAACAGTATCCGTATATAACTCTACAGCGTTAGGTTCTCCTCTCAAAATTTGCCAAAAATAACTATTTCGTACAACATACCAACCATTTGAAGCATAGAACTCTTCACGTTCTCTATTAAACTTTTTATCAAAAACTAAACTATATTTATAATTTTTCTCTTCTCCTTTTTCCAATAGCATAAAAAATATAAGATATTTCTTAAAATGCCAGCCTTTTGCACTGTATTTTTCTAATTTTTTCAAAAATCTCTTATTCGTTAAAGCAAATCCATGTATAATTTTATATTTACTCATCACTTCCACCACCTAAAAATCTCTTAGCTACATCAACCAAGAATTGACGTTGTTTTAAATTTCTATTTAATATCTCTTCTCCTTTTGGAGTAATATGATATTCTTTTTTTGAATTATCCACTTCTTTTTCTTCTATCCAACCTACACCAACCATTTTTCCTAATGTCGTATACATTGTTGCTGGTCCGATAATAACACAGTTATTTGTAATTTCTGCAACTTTCTGCATTATCATATAACCATGAATTGGTTTTGTTAAAACAAGAAGTGTGAAAAATATACTATCCGTTAATTCGCCTGTTTCATACGGGCTTAATTTTGCCATTTTATCACCTCATTTATAGAGATATTCTTTATCTATATCCATCATCGATATATCTATCTTTGATATAATTATATATCAATCATTGATATATGTCAATAATTTTTTTATTATTTCTATAAATTTTCTATCTCTAGATTTTAATATAAAAATATGATAAACTATTTTAAAATCTAGAAATAAGGAGCCGAGAATAATGAAAATTTTGAGAAGGTATTTTTTAATTACACTTACTTCTATTCTTGCAGTTACTCTAACATCTTGCAATATTAAGACTAGCTCAAATCCAGAAGCTATAATTAATAAAACTATCGAAAATATTAAAAATATAAAAAGCGGAGAAAGTACTTCTGTTATTACCGCAGAAATGGTTACTAACAACGATACTCCTAAAGTAGAAACTAAGCTAACAACAATATTTACTAAAAATCCATCCGTTTACAAAATCAATAGCGTTGTAACTTCTAGCAACTCTACCGATGGAATCTATTCTGAAGAATTATATTTAAAAGATGATACATCTTACCTAAAAAAAGGCACATCATCTGAATGGACTAAAAGTTCTTACTCTGCAGTAACTTCACAATATGAACACTTAAAAAACAATGTTTTTCCTGAAAAAATTTTGGAAGCATATAAAAAATCTGCAATAGATTTTAAAGTAACTGAAGAAAATGGAAATTATGTTCTTACATACACAGGAACAGATAAAGAAAAATTCAAAGAAATTATTATTTCTATATTAAATTCATCTAAAAATTTTGATGATCAAAACGATATATACAACAACATAGACCCTAAAGAACTACAAATAAAATATGTAGTTACTAAGGATTATACTCCTGTTAGCAGTGAGACGAAATTCTCTTTTGGCTCTAATAATCTCACATTTATCGGAACAATAAATATAAACTACAACAAACTTAACTCTATAAACGAGATTAGTCTCCCTGACGAGACAAAAAATGCTGTTGAAATAAGCGGTTAATCAAAAAACTTCACTAACACCTATACCTTATTTTAAAACTCCTAGGTATAGGTGTTAGTTTTATCTTTATTTAACAAAACAATTTACATAATTCTTTTCATTTAGTATAATATTGTATAATACACTTTTAAGGAGGTTTTTTTGTTTCATAGTTACAGCGCCCGAACTAAGTTCTAATGGTTGAAATGAATTTAGTTGACGAGGAAAAAAGTTATCGAAAATTCGGCGGATGCTTTTTCGGAATTAAAGAGTTTCGTTAAATAATGTACAAAAGAATATATAAGTCTCAAACTTTACTTAGTTTTCAAATTAGTACTTTCTAATTTTCTTTATTTATAAAAAAATATGAATTTTGTTTTTTTATATAAAATATTATATTTAGTAAAATCAAGACCTTTTATTCTACAAAATCATTATTATCTCTTTATATATTATATATATGCAAATTATACCTATTTATAAAATACATTAATTAAGTAAAATACTTACAGTTTTTTAAGCTGTCCTTAAGTATTTTTGGTATCATAGAATAGAATTATTAATTTAAGAAAAAGAAAAAGCGAGGAAATTAAATATGTGTGGAATTGTAGGATTTGTTGGAGAAGCAAA
>CAUUEM010000067.1:0-6790 GCA_963544045.1 uncultured Gemella sp.
CAATTACACCAAATATTCCTAAACCAAATGAACTAGATGAATCTAGACCTGTTTTCGGAAGTGTAGCTTTTTCTACTTTTTCTATAATTACTGTATCTTTTCTAGATTCCTTTATCAGATTTTGCTGATTTTCAACACTAGTAGCAGTTTCTCCTCTAGTATCAAAACCTCCTGAAATTGTTGAGGTTGGGACTACAGAATCCTCCTTTGTAAATTGTAATAAATTAAGGTTTTCCTCTATAGGTAGGGCATAAATAGATTTACTAAAATCTATTTGTACCACCACAGGATCATGATCTGATGCTCTTCCGTGTTCCTCCATAAACGATGCATTTATGTGAACAGGTGCAAATACAACCTTGTCTTTTATATTTTTTGAAATTAGAATGTTATCTAAACTTTGATTGCTTCCACGATAAAAGTATGAATATCTATCTCCAGCATCGTGCTCTTCCATTAAATTTACTAACTCATTTCCTACAATCATTTTAACACTATCTGAGAATTCAAAATCATTAAAGTCTCCGGTAAGTACAAATTTCAAATTAGGATTTTGACGTAAACCTTCTTTAACAAAAGCATTTATAATTTTAGCTTCCTCTATACGTTTTTCCTTAGTATTCTCTACTGCAGGCTGATTAGAACCATATATTGCATCATCACCTAGTTTTGATTTCAAGTGATTGGCAATAACTATTATTCTTTCACCTTTAAATTCAAATTCAGCAGCTAATGATTTTCTAACTTTCTCAAAATACTTGTTTGTTGGGTCTATTCTAGCAGGGTTTTTCTCTAAGTGACCATTTACAAAACGTGCAGCTTCTTCGCTTCCCCCTTTTTCTTTCCCAATTAATGTAACTCTCTTTGGATTATATAAATATGCTACCCTAATATTAGCTCCTGGTTTACCCCCATCTTTTCCATCAACTGGGGCTATCTCAGTATATTTATATTCTGGACCTCCTAAAGTTTTAATTCTTTCAGCTAGTTTTTCCCCACTCTTTACTCCATCTACTGTTCCATCATTAATCCCACCATTATTATCTTGAACTTCTATTAATGTAATAATATCTGGACTATGTACTTCTTTTATAAATGAATTTGCAATTTTATCTACTTTCTCTTCTGGTGTTTCATCATGACCATTATTATTAGCTGAAAAATTTTCAATATTATACGAAGCTATTGTTAATTTATCTTCAGATGGATATATTTTTGAAATTTCTCGCTTTAATCCTCCATCTTGTAGGCTAGGAATACTATTTGGATCAATTTTGAATGTTTTATTTCTATATGTAACTACACCTGAAATATCCTCATTAAAATAATCTTTAGCTTTTGCTATAAATTTATTGCCCACTGTAATGGCTATAGTTTCAGTATTTTGGACTCCTGGGCGAAGGTTTACTCCCCCTATATTATTTAATTTTTGTCCTCTATAGTTGCCTGGTAATACATAAATATCCCCTTTGTATTGTGGACCTAATACTTTAGGTTTGTTAACTTTTACAAGCATCCCTTCTAAACTTTCAAAATAATCTAAAGCCTCATTTTCAGGATCATATTTTGTAGGCGTCTTGTCCACTATATCTTTTGGCATTTTTTCTGAGATGTCCACTGGATCTGGTAATGTTCCTACACCTAGTTTTGTAATAGTAGCATTAACAATTTGAGTTACTGTTAAACTCCCTATCGGAGCTTTAAAAGTTTGACCAGGTTTCACAGCATATTCTTCCATATAACCTTCTTTGACAGTTCCTTGAATTTTTAATAACTCACCTTTTTCTACCTTATCTTCTGATTTAACATATATTGCATCTGATGTTTTTGGATTATTATCAGAAACCTTATCTTGTACATAAAACCCTGTTTTATCTGTTTTAGTAACAACAACATTATTAATTATTACCTCATGCCCAACTAAAGGACTCTGATGACTTTCTCCTTGAACTTCACCTATATTTTCAACTTCTTTTGGTGCAACCGATTGAGTGTTTGTCGCTCCTGTATTTGGTGTTCCACTATTTTCATTAGTATTAGCTGGGGCTACTACTTCTGTTTTTACTTCAGCCGCTGATGCATGGTTTGTTTCAGCAGATAAATAAGTTGCTCCCACTCCTCCTAACACCGTACTCGCTAAAAATATTGATAATTTATATTTCTTCAAAATTTATACTCCTTGTATTCTAGTTTTTTTAAAAAATTCACACTAATTATTTTACTATTTTTTGTGGGCTTAAGCAATACAAAAATGTTAACCTTTACAAAAAATCTTTAATGCAGAATTAACTACATTAAAGATTTTAACAATCTAAATTACTATTTATATTTATTGACCTAAAACAAATACATCCTCAGCTTGTTTCTCTTCTTTTTTATTCCCCCTACTTAAAAACGAAATTTTAGTAGCTAGTATTGACATCTGATAATGATTTACTCCATTTTTATCTTTATATACATTGTTACTCAATGTCCCTATAACATTTAATAAACTACCTTTATCACAGTACTTAGCTGTGTTTTCAGCAACTTTTCCAAATGCTGTGAATTCCAGAAAATCAGTTTCATATTCCCCATCTTTTTTTCTAAAATCCGATTGAACAGCCAATGTTGCTTTTAAATAATTCTTCCCATTTTCACTCTCTCGTAATTCTGGTTTTTTTACCAGTCTTCCTATTAATATAACCTGATTTAACATATATTTTCCTCCCTTAAGTAATTTAGATTGTATAAAAACGTATGAAATTTATAGTTATATTAATAAATAGATATTCTTTATTATTATTTTGTCACTAAAGTAACAAATGCTTCTCCATCAGTTAAAAATTCTGCATTAATAAAGTTATCCCCATCAAAATGAAGAACTTTTCCTGGCTCTACTTTGTGAATTTCAGTATCATTCAAATGAACCTCCACCTCACCTTTCACCACAGTAAAAATCACTAATGCTTCTGGGTGATTATGTTTAGCGATTAAATCACCTTTTTTCCCTACTTTTTTTACTAGCTTAAATCTATCATGTTTTTTTAATAGCCCCTTATCTTGAAAAATTGTTCCTACTTCCATGTCATTTCTCCTTTTATTTTTAATTAACTACACTTTTATTATAGTACTTTTTTATTCACAAAACAAATAAAATTCATGTCTTTTTCTAACTTACTAAATATTGTTTTCATTTTAATAAATTGAGCTCTATTCTCAGATTTCAAACCATTTTTCAGTATTCTTAAAGTGTTAGTTACACCTTCATCTTTTATCATTCCTTTAGGATTCATAAGAGTTAATTCATCTTGAAGAAAATTAACTGTTGAAAAACCTGCTCCTGAAAATATTTGATTCCATTCAACTCTTGGCAAAGGAAAGACATTTATATTTATCGCTTCAGATAATTGCTTCCTTGTTTCCTCGTAGTTACGCACTAGGGCAATATCATGGGTTAAAAGTAATCCACCCGGTTTTAAGACTCTATAATATTCTTTAATCACCCTTTCTTTACTTTTATTGCTAAACATTGTAAGCATTGCTTCATTAATTATGTAATCAAAAGTATTGTCAGCAAATTTCATTCTAAAAGCATCTGCTTTTAGAATTTTAATATTTTTATATTGGTATTTAGATAATTCTTCATTGGCTTCCTGTATTGCATCTTTATCTACATCTATTCCAATAAATACTGTTTTGGGATATTTTCTTGCTAATTCTATTAGATTTATCCCTTTATTACATGCAACTTCTAAAACTATATCCCCTTCTTTAAAGACTGTATGTGCTAATAAAAAATTAGTTCCTCTAACTCCACCAGGGCGTAATTTTGTTTTTCCTAATTTTTTCAAAAACTTATGACCAGCTTCTTTTTTCATCTACTTTCACTCCTATCAAAATAAATATCTAAGTATATTTTATTACAATATAAAAAATAATACTAGCGATTTATTGAAAATGATTATTATTTTTACTTGGGGGATTTTAAAAACATGTCTTTTTAGTTAAATTGGTATAAAAAAAACACTTGTAAATTATTTTAATTTATATCTTTATCTGAATATGACATCCTTAAGTTAAAATATAATGGCCCTAAAATAAATCTTAACGAGTTATTTTAGGACCAAACATTTATTAATTGTCATTTGGCAACTGAATTAATTGATTATTATTTGCTCTATAAAAAGTCATATTTTGAGCTCCAAATATACGACTTCTAAATTTATTTACATTGGGACTAACTATATTTAACTGTGTTTTATTTGGTTTATTGTCTTGTAAACTTCTATTAGAAATAACTACATTATTTCTAATTCCAAATCTTGATTTATTCGTTTGTAAACCCATCCCTCTTTTTGTTATAGTTTTACTTCTATAAGTATTTCTAATCATATTATTACTTCCTACTTTTGTTAAAGTTCTATTAGACATATTTACAGAAACTGATTTTCTATTAGTTGACTGTTTACCATTGTTTTTACCAATTTGAGAAGTAATATTAGAGTTATTATCTAATCCTAACCTTTCTTTACTTTCACGTAATTTAGATAATGCATTATTTCTTGATGCTCTTAAAGATCTGTCTGTTGGGTTACTTCGTAGATTTGAATTTCTTGTTATAACTCCATGTGAGTATCTACCTTTATTATACTCTTTCCCAAAACTATTTGATTTTGTTCTTGCCCTAGATTTATTATTAGATATCGTTCCATGTAATGAACTACCCCTTGAACTTCCGTATGATGATTTTCCATGTGATGAACTTCCTCTTGAACTACTAGAAGAGCTCCCCTTCCCACCTTTTGCAAAAGCTTGATGTCCCCCATCTGCTATTGCTAATCCACCACATAATAATGTACTTATTGCAAATACCATCAATTCTTTTTCATTCTTTCTGTCTCCTCTCACTTTTATACTTATATTTTATCACAAAATTAGCAAACAAAAAAATTGACTTATATTTTTTGTTTATTTCTTTTGATAAATTTATTGTATATTAGTCTTATGAATATAAAATGAAGATTAACTATTTTTAAAAAATAACCCAAAGTTATTATCAAAGTATAACTTTAGGTTATCGAAATATTAATATTATAAACTTTCTTGATTCTTTTAAGATACTTTAAAATCAGAGTAATGATATATCCCTTCTCTTTTGCTACCTATTGAATTTTCCACAATTGCTTTACCTAGAACTTCTACCTCAATAGGTTTATATTTTTCAAATCCTCCCACAAGAATCTTTTTAAAGATTGGTGCTAACTTCATAAATATCTCCTCTGCCAATCGCTTATCATCTCGCTTAGCTATTAATAAAGAAGGTCTGTATATTCTTAGAACGCCCAAATCTATTTTTTACAATTCGTCCTCTAATTTTCCTTTTATCGAAGTATAAAAGTTCTTAGATTTACTTGTAGCACCTAAGGCAGATACAACATTAAAACTTTTAACTTTCCCACCACATAATTTTGCAAAATTAACCGTATAATCTACATCTATTTTCTTCTGATTCTCTTTTGTTTTTGCAATTTTTATCGTAGTTCCTAATGCAGCAAAAACATCTGAACCATTTAAAATATCTGTATTAAAATCTAGATTTTCAAAATCAACAACTATTTTCTCTAACTTATCATTATCAGGAAATCTCTCTATTGATTTTCTTCCTAATGTATAAACTTTGTTATAATAATCTTGATTTAATACTTCATTTAAAATTTCTTTTCCTACTGCTCCTGTAGATCCTATTATTACTGCTGTATTGTTCATATTTATCTTGCCCCTTTATAAACTAAAATAATAATGAAAGAAGTGCTAATATTGGTAATCCACCTTGTTTTAAAATAATCTTTTTATCACTAGTTAAACCACCATATATAGCTACTAAAATAATATATATTAGTAACATTGCAACTATTTCTACTGAATTTTTAGATAGAAATACCCCATATAACAAAGCTACTCCTAATAAACCATTGTAAATACCTTGATTTTTAAACAAAGTATTTAAACTTGATCTTCTTAATTCCTCTTGCGGAATATTAAATACTCTACTTGTACTTTCAGAATCTGTTACAAATGTTTCTAAATACATTATATAGAAAAATAACATTGCAACTAACGTTACTAATATTGTTGATAATATACTCATTATTTATACCTCTTTTATTTGAAATTCTTATTAAATTTATTTAACAGGCTGACTAAGTCTTTTAAATTTTTCTCTGTAAATTCATTACCGATAATATCTTGAACAGTTGTTTCTCTTTCGCAACGTCTAATTTCTTCATGAGCTTTTTCAGAAAGTTCTACGAAGACTTCTCTATTATTATTTTCATTACGTCTTCTAATTACATAACCTTCTTTTTCTAATATTTTTATATGTCTAGTTACTGCCGCTGCATCTATTTCAAGACTTTGTGAAATTTGTTTTGATGTACTAGAAGAACTATTATGTAGATATTTTATAATTTGAAATCTTGTCAAACTAATACCTATTTTTTTCTCAAATAAATCTAGCAATTTTTTATCTAAAATTTTCAGATCATACAATAACTCTATACATTCCTTAACATCCATGTTATACTCCTATTGAAAAATAATTAATTGATTTGTCAACCATTGATTTATCAATTATATTCCTTTTATATTTAATTGTCAACAGTTATTTTGTAAGAATATTAAACAATAAGAAAAAGAGAAACACTTACTCAATAATATTAAGTAGTATTCTCTTTCTATTATTATATATATTTACTAGCTTCTCTTATGCTCAGTGGAGCCATATTATTTTTGTATTTTTCAATAAAAT
>CAUUEM010000068.1:0-6754 GCA_963544045.1 uncultured Gemella sp.
TTTTTATAAATTATTCAAAAATTAGTGTTATATACAAACTATTAAATATACAAAGAACCTTAGTTTACTTAATTAACTTCTTTATTAATTAAATTAAAAATATTCTAAATAATAAGTATTTCATTATTAATTATTTGTTGAAGAAAAAAAGAAGTTAGAGTTTTTCTAACTTCTTTTTACTTTTAGAATATACCTAAGATAGTTTCTGTTTCTTCATCAATATCAATATTTAAAGCACTTGGTACTTTAGGTAGACCAGGCATAGTTAACACTTTATTTGCATAAGCTACGACAAATCCTGCACCACTTCTTAGTTTAACATCATTAATTGTAATCTTAAATCCTGTTGGTCTTCCTTTAATTTTAGCGTTATCAGTAAGCGAAACAGGAGTTTTAGCCATACAAACTGGTAAATTTTTGAAACCTAGAGATTCTATTCTTTCTATCTCTTCTTTTACTTCATCAGTAAAATTAACTCCATCTGCACCATAAATTTCACAACAAACAGTTTCGATTTTTTCGATTATTGACTCTTCATCTTTATATAGAAGTTGTAATTCTTTATTATTACCTTCAACTGACTTAACTACTTTTTCAGCTAAGTCAATTCCACCTTGGCCACCTTTTTCCCAAACTTCAGTTCTAGAAAACTCAACACCTTGTTCATTAGCCCAATTTTCTAAGAAGGCTAGTTCTTTTTCAGTATCTGTAACAAATACATTTAGAGCAACTACAATTGGTAAATTGAATTTTTTAAGGTTTTCGATGTGTTTTTCTAGATTTTCTACACCTTTTGCAAGTGCTTCAAGATTTTCTTCTTTAAGATCTTTTTCTTCAATATCACCATGTAATTTTAGTGCTTTTACAGTTGCTACAACCACGGCTGCTTTTGGTTTTAAACCAGACTTACGACACTTAATATCTAAGAATTTTTCAGCTCCTAAATCAGCTCCAAAACCAGCTTCAGTAATAACATAATCAGCAAATTTCAGTGCTGTTTTAGTAGCTAAAATAGAATTACATCCGTGTGCAATATTTGCAAAAGGTCCACCATGAATTATTGCAGGATTATTTTCCAATGTTTGAACAATATTTGGTTTAATTGCATCTTTTAATAAAGAAGTAATAACACCTTCTATTTTTAGATCTTTAACGTAAACAGGTTCCTCTTTTTTATTATACGCTACTAAAATATTTTTTAGTTTTTCTTTTAAATCACCTAAGCTCTCAGAAAGGCATAAAATCGCCATTATTTCACTTGCTACTGTGATATCAAAACCATCATTTCTTTCTAAATCTGTTCCTGCATTAATTTTAATATGTCTTAAATCACGTGCGTTCATATCCATTACACGATTAAAGACAATTTTATCAATTTCCAATTCGTTACCTTGGAATACATGATTATTAACTAAAACTGCAATCGCATTATGAGCAGTTGTGATAGCATGCATATCTCCAGTAAAATGTAGATTAATATCTTCCATTGGTACCACTTGCGCATACCCACCACCAGCAGCTCCTCCTTTTCTTCCTAAAACAGGTCCTAAAGAAGGTTCACGAAGAGCAACACATGATTTTTTGCCAATTCTATTTAGAGCATCAGATAATCCAATTGTAACAGTAGATTTTCCTTCACCACTAGAAGTTGGGTTAATTGATGTAACTAATACTAAGTTAGCATCTTCTCTAATATCTTTTTTAATATTTTTAGTTTGTATTTTAGCTTTGTGATTACCATATAAAATTAAGTCTTCACTATTTATTCCTAATTTTGCAGCAACATCTGCTATATGTTTTTTTTCACATTCATTTGAAATTTGAAAGTCTGATTTCATTTCTTTACCTCACTTTTTGGGGGATTTTATATTTTATAAATTATTAATTATTAATCTTCTAAACCTGGAATACGTTTATAGATTTTATCAATATTTACTAGATGAACATTTAAATCAAAGCAACTATCTAAAACTTCTTTAGAAACTACTTCTATTATTGTTTCATTTTCTTCTAGTAAATCTCTAAATGGTATACCCTCAAACCATGATTTCATAGCTAGTGGTTGAACCAAATCATAAGCTTCTTCTCTAGAAAAACCATATTTTTCTATTAAATTACTCATTGTTCTTTGAGCAAAAATAACACCATTTGTTGCATATATATTTTTTATCATATTATCAGTAAATACAGTTAAGTTTTTCACAACATTTGTAAATCGATTTAACATATAATCTAATAATGTAGTTGCATCACTACTTAGTATACGCTCTGCACTAGAATGAGATATATCTCTTTCATGCCATAATGGAATATTTTCATACGCCGCAATCATATACCCACGCATAATTCTAGCACAACCTGCCATATTTTCGCTAGAAATTGGATTGCGTTTATGTGGCATAGCACTCGATCCTTTTTGATTTTTTGAGAAAAATTCTTCAGCTTCTCTAACTTCTGTACGTTGAAGATGCCTAATTTCAACCCCTATTTTCTCAATTGAACTAGCTATTAATGCAAGAGTAGAATAGTAATCAGCATGTCTATCTCTTTGTAATGTTTGAGTAGAAATATTACTTGATTCGATTCCTAATTTTTTACAAACATAGTCTTGCACTTCTGGTGGAGTATTAGAAAACGTTCCAACAGCACCTGAAATTTTTCCAACTTCTATAATTTTTCTTACTTCTTTAAATCGTTTAATGTGACGATTAAACTCATCATAGTAAAGCGCAAATTTAAGTCCAAAACTACTAATATCAGCGTGGACACCATGAGTTCTTCCGATGCATGGAGTAAATTTAAATTCTAGTGCTTTCTCTTTTAGCACTTCTTGAAATTTAAGTAAATCAGCTAAAATAATATCATTTGCTTGTTTGTATAAATATCCATACGCTGTATCAACAACATCAGTTGATGTAAGTCCATAATGAACCCATTTTTTCTCATCACCTAAATAACTAGAAACATTTCTTGTGAAAGCAACTATATCATGTTTTGTTTCTTTCTCTAATTCTAGAATACCTGGTAGGTCAAATTTTGCATTAGCAAATAATCTCTCTACATCTTCTTTTGGTACAACACCTAATGTACTCCATGCTTCAGTTGCATAAAGTTCTACTTCTAAATAAGCCTTAAATCGATTTTCATCACTGAAAATACTTCTCATAGGTTCTCTGCTATATCTTTCTATCATTAAAATGTCTCCTAGATTTATAATTTACTAATCATTATCTTATATTAAAACTATTTATTCTATAAAGATAAATGACCGATATCTGTTCGGAAAAACAAATCATCACATTCGATTTTTCCTATTTCATTATATACTTTTTCACGTGCTTCTTGCAAGTCTTTACCACTAGCACAGACAATTAAAACACGACCTCCGTTAATTGTAATATTACCGTTTACTTCTTTAGTCCCCATGTGAAACATCGGTGTCTTAACATTTTCTAATCCTTTTATAATTGCTCCTTTTTCGCTTTTTTCTGGATAACCTTTAGCAGCTAAAACTACACCAATAAAAGCATCGTTATTCCACTTAAGATCTATGTCTTTTCCATCAATAATATTATTTGCAATATCAAATAAACTACTTTCAAGTTTTAATAGTAAAACTTCACTCTCAGGATCTCCGAAACGTACATTAAACTCAATAGTTTTTACTTCATCACTGCATTTCATAAGACCTGCATACAGAATACCATAAAATGGCATTCCTTCTTCACTCATTGCATTAACCATTGGTTGTACTACATTATCTATACCCTCTTGTATATCATCTTTGGTAATCTTTTTTAATGGACAATACGCCCCCATACCACCAGTATTTAAACCTTCATCATTATCAAAAGCTCTCTTATGGTCTTGAGCTATTTCCATAGGATATACCTTTTTATCTGAAACAAAGCACATTAATGAGAATTCTTCACCTTGAAGAAATTCTTCAATAACAACATTTGCACCAGCTTTGCTAAATTTAGCATTGCACATCATTTCTTTAAGTTCAAATTGCGCATCTTCAATTGTCTCGGCAATAATTACACCTTTACCTGCAGCTAAACCATCAGCCTTTAATACAATTGGAGCTTTTTGCTTATCTAAATACTCTCTAGCATCTTCATAGTTATTAAAACTTTCATATTTTGCAGTAGGAATATTATACTTTTTCATCATCATTTTAGAAAATACTTTACTACCTTCTAATTGAGCAGCCTTTTTACTAGGACCAAATGCTCTTATCCCCTTTTCTTGTAATCTATCTACCAATCCATTTACTAATGGTACCTCTGGTCCAACAAAAACTAAGTCAATGTTATTATTTAGACAAAAGTCTGGTATTTCTTGTTCAGAAATAGTTAAACATGTCCCAAATTTGTTAACAGCTGGATTTACTCCAACCATATAGATTTCATGTCCTTCTTGTTTAAATTTATAGGCGATAGCGTGCTCTCTTCCACCAGCACCTACTACTAATACCTTAGCCATATTAGTGTTTAAAGTGACGAATTTTACTAAATACCATCGCCACACCTTTCTCATTACATGCATCAATACTCTCTTGGTCTCTTATTGAACCTCCAGGTTGTACGATTGCTGTAATTTTATAATCTGCTGCAAGATCAGCACTATCTCTCATTGGGAAGAATGCATCTGAAGCGAGAACTGCACCTTCAGCTTTTTTGCCAGCTTGTTCGAGAGCGATTTTACATGAGCCAACACGATTCATTTGTCCAGCACCAATTCCCAATGTTTGACCATCTTTAACTACGACTATTGCATTTGATTTAACATGTTTTACTACTTTCAATCCAAATTCTAAATCTCTTTTTTGTTCAGGCGTAATTTTTTTCTCTGTTACATTTTCAAATTCATCTGCTAATTTATTGTTAAAATCTTGAACTAAAATACCACCACGAACACTCTTAATTTGTTTTTCATGATTATTATTTTTAGTACCTAATTTATATATACGTAGATTTTTCTTTTTAGTTAAAATTTCTAAAGCTTCTTCATCATAGTCATCTGCTAAAATTATTTCTAAGAATATACTATGCATTTTTTCAGCAGTTTGTTTATCTACTCTTCCATTAACAGCTACAATTCCTCCGAAGATTGAAACAGGATCTGCTTCATATGCACGTGAATATGCTTCGAAAACAGTTTCACCTATTGCTACACCACATGGATTCATATGTTTTACAGCTACACAAGCAGTTTCATTAAATTCTGAAAGAATATCAAGAGCAGCAGATGCATCTTGGATATTATTGTATGACATAGCTTTCCCATGTAATTGAACAGCATTTTGAAGTGCATAACTTTCATTGTTATCTTGAGTGTAGTGATATGCTTTTTGATGAGGATTTTCACCATAACGTAAAGTTTCTTCAAGTTTATACGATAATGTTAGTTTTTCAGGAACTAAGTTATCTACTTTATTGAAATAGTTTGCTATTGCTGCATCATAACTTGCTGTAGTATTAAATACTTTAATTGCTAATGATCTACGCGTTGACAAAGTAATTCCACCATTATTTAACTCTTCTAAAATTAAATCATAATCTTTTATATCAGTTACTACAGTTACATCATTGAAGTTTTTTGCGGCACTACGTAACATGCTAGGTCCACCAATATCAATATTTTCAATTATTTCTTCTTCCGAAACTCCTTCTTTTTTAATCGTTTCTTCGAATGGATAAAGGTTAACACATACTAAATCTATATATTCAATATTATTTTCTTTTACATGTTTGCTATGTAATTCATTACCTCGTTTTGATAATAATCCACCATGAATTTTAGGATGAAGTGTTTTAACTCTTCCTTCTAAAATTTCAGGAAAATTAGTAACATCTTCAATACTTATACAATTTACACCATTATTTTTTAAATGTGTATATGTACCTCCCGTACTTATTATTTCAAAACCGAATTTCTCTAATCCTTTAGCAAATTCTACAATATTTGATTTTTCACTTACACTTATTAATGCTCTTTTCGTCATAGTGCCTCCTTAATTAGTTCTAAAATTACTTTTGGATATAGTTCATGTTCTAAACCATGAATTCTATTTGTTACTGATTCTAATGTTTCATTTTCTTTAACTGTTAGAAATGTTTGTTCTATAACTTCTCCACCATCTAATTCTTCATTCACATAATGTATACTTATTCCAATTTCCTTATCACCCTCATTATATGCTTGAGCAATTGCATCTTTTCCTTTATATTTTGGTAATAATGATGGATGAAGGTTTAAAATTGTTTTCTTATAATTTTCTAGAAAATATGGAGATATTATTCTCATATAACCAGCTAAAAAGATATAATCTAAATCTTTTACTTGTTCAATTATGGCCTTTTCATAATCTTCTTTAGAATTATAATCACGAGCTGTAAATACAAAAGTTTTAATACCACGATCTTCAGCTTTTTTAATAACTGCTGCTCCTGGTCTATCACAAACTAGTAACTCTATATCCATTATTTCTTTTAGTCTTGAGTCATCAGCAATTTTTTCAAAATTACTTCCAGTTCCTGATGCAAATATAGCTACCTTTTTCTTCATATTATTTCTATTCCACTTTCATTAACAACTTCACCTAAAACAAAACCATTTTCTAGTAATGATAATGCTTTATCTACATCTTCTTTATTGACCACTAATGCCATTCCTACACCCATATTAAAGATATTATACATTTCTTCTTCGTCGATTCCACCTTTTTCTTGAAGATATCTAAATATTT
>CAUUEM010000069.1:0-6748 GCA_963544045.1 uncultured Gemella sp.
GGTAGTGGAGTCCAAAGGTGAGCTCCAAATATTGCATCGACGTTATCCAAACATCCAGCATCAATCATAGGTTTAGCACC
Source organism: uncultured Gemella sp. (assembly GCA_963544045.1). Classification (GTDB taxonomy): domain Bacteria; phylum Bacillota; class Bacilli; order Staphylococcales; family Gemellaceae; genus Gemella. The sequence continues at coordinate 81 of CAUUEM010000069.1, forward strand.
ACCTGGGGCCTGTTCTTCACCGTATTGAAAAATAGCAACAACATCATGAGGTAGTTTATCTAGATTGTCTATTAAAACTTTACATGTTGCAAGTAAAGATGTAGTATGGCCATCGTGACCACAGGCATGCATAACATTAGGTACTGTTGATTTATATTCTGTATCTTTCATATCATTAATTGACAATGCATCGAAATCGGCTCTAAAAGCAATTGCTTTAGATGAATCTTGTCCTTTAATTCTTGCAACAATACCATGTAAACCAACGTTTGTTTTTATATCTTTAATACCAATCTCTAATAAGTAATTTTTTATAAATTCAGATGTGTTCTTTTCATTAAATGAAACTTCGGGATGCATATGCATATAACGACGAAGTTTTATCATTTCTGGATAATAAGTTTTCAGTTCATTTTTTATCAATTCTTCTATCATAATTCCTCCATATTTATGAGTACAATTAATAAACTATATTATATCATAAAAAATATAATTAATAGTGAATTGTTAAAGAAATTGCTTTCAAATATTTTAATTTTTGATATAATATGACTAAATAGATACTGGTAACACTACTCTGTATGGAGGAGGGAGAGTGGATACATTAGATTAATAGATAGAATTTATTAACAAAGGAGTTAATGTATGCATATATTAAATATAGAGAATATAGAATTTGAAAAACAAGGGAAGACATTATTTAAAATAGAAAAATTAAGTATAAATACTGGTGATATTATTGGATTAATAGGAAAAAATGGTTCAGGCAAGACAACTCTGTTAAAATATATAAGCAATTTAATTAAAGATGAAAATAATATTTCATCAGAGTTTTTAGAATTTGGAGAAAACTCTCATCATAGAAAAAGTGGTGGAGAAATTGTTGTAAATAAGATTAGGGAGAGTTTATTGTCAAATGTTGAGTTGTACTTACTAGATGAACCTTCGACGTATTTAGATTATAATAATGCAAGTAAAATAGCTAATCTTATAAAAAGAACTTCAGCAACCTTTTGTATAGCTAGTCACGATAGAAATTTTTTAAATAGTGTTTGTACTAAGTTATGGATAATTGAAAACAATAGAGTAAGAGAGTTTAATGGGAATTATCATGAGTATAAATTTCAAGAAGAAATTGAGATGACTAAATATGAATCAGAATTGCAAAAGTACAAAAAAGAAACAAAGAAAATAAAGAAAAGTATCCAAGAAATGAAAGAAGAACAGGGGAGAAAATCTGGTAAACCAAAGAATATGAGTGAATCAGATTATAGGATTATAGGTGTAAAAACAAAAATTTCCCAAAACAAAAAGAAGTTACAGAAGAAAATATCAAAACAAGAAGATAAGCTACAAAATAATTTAAAACCAAAGCCGTTAAAAGAAAAATATGATATTAAGTTTCTAGAAATTTTCAAGGAAAGTCATAAAAAGAGTTTTTGCATAGATGAGAAGAAATGTGAAATTGACGGAAAATTTCTTTGGTCAACACCTAGGTTAACATTTAGTAGTGGCGATAAAGTTTTAATTAAGGGAAAAAATGGTTCAGGAAAAACTACTTTTCTAAATTATGTGAAGGAGTCTATTCCTAGTTATTTACAAGTAGCATATTTTGAACAAAATAGATTTGATATTTTTGAAGAAGAGAAAACCCTGTTTGAATTTGTAAAAGAATCCACTGTACTAGATGATATAGAACTAAGAAATATTTTAGCTTTACTAAATTTTAGAGCTGATGATATTAATAAAAAAATAGAAGTTTTAAGCAAAGGGGAAAAAGTTAAACTCTATTTAGTAAGTTTGCTTTTCAGAAAAACGGATGTATTGTTATTAGATGAAATAACTAATTTTTTGGATGTTGTTGCGATAGAAGCAGTAGAGAAGATATTAAAAAAATATCCTGGTATATTAATCATGGTAAGTCACGACATGGATTTTATTGATAATATTGCAACTAAGGTAATAAACATTACAAATAAAGATTTACTAAAATTTGAGTAAATAGTAGTTGGATTATTGGTAAAGTAAATTATTGCCAATAATCCGTTTAACATTTGACAAATATAACTATATAGTATATACTATTAATAATTTAAGTAACATATCTTTAATGTGATCCAGAGAGGTCAGCGAAGATTAATTTGTTGTAATGAATATACCAAGTTTAAACATGCTGTCCTGCTCAATAGAGTAGGTTATTTTTTTTGAGGTGAAGTATGAAAAAACGAGTTCTTTTTGATGAAGTTATGATTTCTAGAATGATAACAAGAATAGCTAATGAAATTATCGAACAAAATAAATTAGAAGAGATAGTTTTAGTTGGTGTTAAAACTAGAGGTATACACATAGCTAAAAGACTAAAGAAAAAAATTGGTGAATTAGAAAATATTAATATACCTGTTGAGGTATTAGATATTAAATTTTATCGTGATGATTTAGAAAAAAGAAGCGATGAACCTGAAATTAATACATCTAAGTTTAAACTTGACTTAACAAATAAAGTTGTCATTATAGTTGATGACGTATTGTATACTGGAAGAACTGTACGTGCTGCGATTGATGCGATTATGGATGTTAGTCGTCCAAAAGCTATTAGATTAGCGATATTAATTGATCGTGGGCATAGAGAATTACCAATACGTGCAGATCATATTGGGAAAAATATACCTACTTCACGTAGTGAAAATGTAAAAGTTTATCTAAAAGAAGTAGATGAAAATGATGAGATATTACTAATTTAAATATAAATCTTTTTAAGCTAGTCCAGAGAGGCTAACAAGGGATTAAATTTAGAGTATATACTTTATGAGTATAGCTGCGCTTTGTTGTAGCTATTTTCAAAAATATAATAATTTAGATTTAATAATTGATGATAAGTCATACCTTGTAGCCTTGCTGCAAGGTATTTTTTTATAAAATTATGGAGGAATAACTATGAAAAACATAGTAAAAATGTCTGATTTAACGAATGAGGAAGTTTTTAGTTTAATAGAACGTGGTTTAGAATTAAAAAATGGTAAACAAGTATCTCCACGAGAAGACTTATATGTATCAAACTTATTTTTTGAAAATTCAACTAGAACAAAACATAGTTTTGAAGTAGCTGAACATAAACATAGATTAAATGTGATAAATTTTGATGCCTCTACATCTTCTGTAAATAAAGGTGAAACACTTTATGATACTTGTAAAACTTTAGAAATGATAGGTTGTAATATACTAGTTATTCGCCATAGTCAAGATGCCTATTACAATGAATTAACTAACCTAAATATACCAATTATTAGTGGAGGAGATGGTAGTGGAGAACACCCTAGCCAATGCTTATTAGATTTAATGACAATGTATGAACAATTTGGTACATTTGAAAATCTGAATATTATAATCGCAGGTGATATAAAAAATTCACGAGTAGCAAGAAGTAATTATAATATGCTTACAAGATTAGGCGCTAAAGTCAGATTTGTATGTCCAGATATTTTTAAAGATGAAACTTTAGGAGAGGTGGTTGACTTTGACGAAGTTATCGGAGAAGTAGATGTGTGTATGTTGCTACGTGTTCAACATGAAAGACATGATTCAAAAATGGGCTTATCTAAAGAAGAGTATCACAAAAACTTCGGATTAACGCAAGAAAGATATGATAAATTAAAAGAAAAAGCTATCGTGATGCACCCAGCTCCAGTAAACAGAGATATGGAGATTGCTTCTCATTTAGTAGAAGCTCCAAAATCTGTAATTTTTGAACAGATGAAAAATGGAATGTTTATGAGACAAGCTATGATAGAAAAAATAATAAAAGATAATAATTTATAATCAAAGGAGAACAAAATGTTACTTTTAAAAAATGGAAAAATTTTAGAAAATGGTGTTTTAGTTAAGAAAGATATTTTAGTAAAAGATGAAAAAATAGTAAAAATTGCCGAGGAAATAGAAAATTCAGAAGCAAAAGTACTAGATTTAGAAGGAAAATTTGTTTCTCCTGGATTTATAGATGTTCATGTTCACTGGAGAGAACCAGGATTTGAGTATAAAGAAAATATTTATCATGCTTCTAGAGCAGCAGCACGCGGTGGATTTACAACTGCAATGCCAATGCCTAACTTAGATCCAGTACCAGATAACTATGAAAACTTAAAGTTACAATTAGATATAATTGAAAAAGATTCAGTAATTCGTGCAATTCCTTTTGGAGCAATCACAAAAGGAGAACTTGGAAAAGATTATGCTGAGTTTGAAGAATTAGCTGATCATGTATTTGCCTTTAGTGACGATGGTCGTGGAGTACAAGATGCTAATATGATGTATGAGTCAATGATGGTAGCTGCAAAACTAAATAAAGCGATTGTTGCACACTGTGAAGATAACTCACTAATACGTGGAGGATGTATGCACTGTGGTCGCAGAAGTCGTGAACTAGACTTACCAGGTATCCCATCGGTTTGTGAATCAGTACAAATTGCTAGAGATGTACTATTAGCTGAAGCAGCTGGATGTCATTACCATGTTTGTCACGTATCTACTAAGGAATCAGTACGTGTAGTAAGAGAAGCTAAAGCAGCAGGGATAAAGGTTACTTGTGAAGTTTGTCCGCATCACTTAATAAGTGATGAAATGGATATTCCTGAAGATAATGGAATGTGGAAAATGAATCCGCCTCTACGTGCAAGAGAAGATAGAAATGCTTTAATCGCAGGATTACTTGATGGAACAATCGATGTTATCGCAACAGACCACGCTCCACACGCAACTCATGAAAAAGATTTATCAATGAGGAAAGCAGCTTTTGGTATTGTTGGTAGTGAAACAGCATTTAGTCAACTTTATACAAAATTTGTAAAAACTGGAGTATTCTCATTAGACTTACTAGTAAAACTAATGACTGAAAAAGTTGCAGATACGTTCGACCTTCCATATGGAAGATTAGAAGAAAATGGTTATGCAGATTTAGTAGTAATCGATTTAGAAAAATCATTAAAAATTGATCCAGAAAAATTCTTATCAAAAGGTAGAAATACTCCTTATGTAGGAGAAGAAATCTATGGTATACCAGTTTTAACATTAAGTGAAGGTAAAGTAGCTTATAAAGATTCAGAAGTATTTGATATATAAGAAAAATTTTTAATATAAAAAACAAAGAAAGTGAGAGAAGCTATGTATAGTTACGACAGACAGCTAATTTTAGAAGACGGAACGGTTTATAAAGGTTATGGTTTTGGAGCTAATACACCAATGACAGGAGAAGTAGTTTTCAATACTGGTATGACAGGATATCAAGAAACATTGTCAGATCCATCATATAATGGTCAAATAGTTACATTTACTTATCCATTAATAGGGAATTACGGAATCAATAGAGATGACTTTGAAACAATCAATCCTAGTATTAAAGGATTAGTAGTAAGAGAAGTATGTCATAAACCATCGAACTTTAGAACTGAGTATAGTTTAGATGAAGTACTAAAAGAACTAAATATCCCTGGTATCTCAGGTATAGATACTCGTAGTCTAACTAGAAAAATTAGAGAACACGGTACAGTAAAAGGGATAATAACAGATCTTTGTATGGATCCAGAAGAAGAGTTAGAAAAATTAAGAAATACAACATTACCAACTAACCAAATAGAACAAGTTTCTACACAAAAAGCTTTCTTATCATCAGGAAGCGGATATAGAGTAGTTCTAGTAGATTTAGGTATGAAATCAGGAATATTAAGAGAATTAAATGAAAGAAACTGTGATATCGTAGTAGTTCCTCATAATGTAACAGCGGCAGAAATCTTCCGACTAAATCCAGATGGAATTATGTTAAGTAATGGACCAGGGGACCCAGTGGATGTTCCAGAAACAATTGAAATGCTTAAAGAAGTAATACCGAAAATTCCAATTTTTGGAATTTGTATGGGACACCAACTTATTTCTTTAGCGTCTGGAGCAAAAACTTATAAATTAAAATTTGGACACCGTGGAGCTAACCACCCAGTTAAAAATCTATTAACAGGAAAAGTTGATATAACATCACAAAACCATGGTTATAGTGTTGATATAGAATCGTTAAAAGACACAGACTTAGAACTTACTCATTTATCAGTAAATGATAAAACTTGTGAAGGTGTAAGACATAAAAAATATCCAGTCTTCACAGTTCAATATCACCCAGAAGCATCACCAGGGCCACATGATCCTAACTATCTATTTGACCAATTTATAGATAATATGAAAGCTTTCAAAGAAAGTAAGAAAAAATAAATAGTAAATAGATAAGTATAAAAGTTTAGTAGTAAGATAATAAGGAGAATAACAATGCCAAAACGTAATGATATAAAAACTATTTTAGTGATTGGTTCTGGACCAATTACAATAGGTCAAGCTGCAGAATTTGACTACGCTGGAACACAAGCATGTCTTTCATTAAGAGAAGAAGGATATGAAGTAATATTAGTAAACTCAAATCCAGCGACTATTATGACTGATAAAGAAATTGCAGATAAAGTATATATGGAGCCTCTTACTTTAGAGTTCGTTAGTAAAGTTATCCGCAAAGAAAGACCAGATGCACTATTGCCAACATTAGGAGGACAAGTAGGACTTAACCTTGCTGTAGAACTTCATAAAAGTGGTGTATTAGACAGATATGGGGTAGAACTATTAGGAACTAAATTAAGTTC
>CAUUEM010000070.1:0-6631 GCA_963544045.1 uncultured Gemella sp.
ATGGATATAAAGATATGATTCATAAAAAAACTGGTTTAGTAGTTGATGCATACTTTTCTGCGACAAAAGTTCGCTGGATATTAGATAATGTACCTGGCGCACAAGAAAGAGCTGAAAAAGGAGAACTTCTATTTGGTACCATAGATACTTGGTTAGTTTGGAAATTAACTGGTGGTAAGGTTCACGTAACAGACTACACTAATGCCGCTCGTACTATGTTATTTAATATTAAAGATTTAACGTGGGATAAAGAAATTTTAGAAATCTTAAATATCCCAGAAGCTATCTTACCTGAAGTAAAATCTAATTCAGAAATTTATGGTAAAACTATTGATTACCATTTTTATGGAGGAGAAGTTACAATCAGTGGTTTAGCTGGAGACCAACAAGCGGCCCTTTTTGGACAACTTGCTTTTGATAAAGGAATGATTAAAAATACATACGGAACTGGTTCATTTATTATAATGAATACTGGTGAAAATATGGAATTATCAAAAAATAACCTACTAACAACTATAGGTTATGGTATAAATGGAAAAGTATACTACGCACTAGAAGGATCTATTTTTATCGCAGGAAGTGCTATCCAATGGCTTAGAGATGGTTTACGACTAATTAAAAAATCATCTGAAACTGAGCAATTAGCGTTTGATTCAAAAAATAACAACGAAGTATACCTTGTTCCTGCATTTACTGGACTAGGAGCACCTTATTGGAATCCTAATGCACGTGGAACAATTTTTGGATTAACACGAGGAACAACAAAAGAAGACTTGGTTAAAGCTACTTTACAATCAATAGCTTACCAAGTTAGAGATATTATCGATACTATGAAAATCGATGCTAATACTGAAATACCATTATTAAAAGTTGATGGTGGCGCAGCTAACAATGACTATTTACTAGATTTCCAAGCTAATATTCTAGGTGTAAAAATAGCGCGTGCAGAAAATCTTGAAACTACTGCTTTAGGAGCTGCGTTCTTAGCTGGTTTATCTGTTGGATATTGGAAAAATCTAGATGAAATAAAAAATCTTAACTCAGCTGGAAAACTATTCGTTCCAACAATGACAAAAGAAGAACGCGAAAAACTTTATAAAGGTTGGAAACGAGCTATTCGTGCAACAGAATTCTTCGCAAAAGAAGACTAATTACAATTAAATTGGATATAAAAATTGACTCGCAGAAATTTGCGAGTCGTTTATTTCATATATTCGTAATCTACTTCCCCAATATTTCTGAATAACAAAGATAATTTCTAATAAACACTACCCCAGCTAGTACTAACGCACTACCTAATCCAGAATAAAAATATGCTACAAAAATATTAGAAAAGATACCTAACATCCTAAAACCAATTCCCATACTCATCATAAAAGCCATAATAATATACGCCTTCAAATCAAAAAAGTGCCAAAATGGTCTGTAGTCCTCATAACTAACTATTCTTTTAGTATGTTTTGTACTAATTTTTAAAAACATCATACCAAATAATATAAAAATTATCACTGAAGAAACATATGTATACCAATGAGATTGAATTAAGAAATATGATAAAAGACCTAATCTTACTATATTAAATCCAGCTATAAACCATACTATTCCCGCTATTAATAGCAATGTTCTCTTTTTTACGTTAAACATAATCCCATCTCCTTTCTTACTTTTCTTTTAAACATCTCTCTGCATTATTACAAACTTTAACAAAAATACTTTGCCACATACGCAGCTCTTCTTCACTTAGACCTTGGAATAAATCCTTAACAAATTCTTTTTGAACACTAAGTCCTTCTTGAATTACTTCTTGCGCAGGTTCTAGTAATTCTATTTCTATTCGCTTTTTATTATCTGGGCTCTGTATTTTTCTCACTAATCCATTATCTTCAAGTGTTTTTAATGTAGTTGATACGTGTGATTTCGTCGCTTTGCGTATCTTAACTATATCAGCAGCTGTGTTAAACTGCGGATGATTATGTAAAAACATTAATATATCGTACTCCATTTGAGTTAAACTAAATTTTTCACATATTGATCTAGTAAGTTGAGCGTAGTAGCATATTATCGTTTTGTGTTTATCCATAAAATTCATAGTTATTTCTCTCTTTTATCGTTCTATTTAGAACTATTTTACCCCTAAATTTATTTTTTGTCAAAGAAAAAAGACACACAGTTTTGTGCATCTTTTTCATCCCTATTGCAAGAGGACTCTATACTTATTCATAAAATCCTTACTTTAAGGTTACTAATAGTATATGAACTTAGAAATTCTTCCAATAACTTTAATACCCTTTTTATATTGCTAAATATTTTTTATTATAGTAGAATAGTTTAAACAAATAAAAGTAAGGAGATTAAAAAATGACAGAAAACTTACTATTCACCCCTATCACATTACCAAATGGAACTACTATAAAAAATAGATTTTTTAAATCGGCTATGAGTGAAGGAATGGGAACAAAAAATTTTCAACCTAAAAAGAATATTGCTACATTATATAAACGTTGGGCTGAAGGCGGAACAGGATTAATTATTACAGGGAATATCATGGTAGACCCTAAGGGAACTGCAGAACCAGGAAATATAGTTTTTAATAAAAATTCTAATATAGAAATTCTTAAAAATTGGGCAAAACAAGGTCAGCAACATGGAGCAAAGGTTATGGTGCAATTAAACCACCCTGGTAAACAAGTCCCAAAAACCATAGCTAAAGAAACAGTTGCACCTAGCGCAGTACCTTTAGGAAATGGACTTAATAAATTATTTAGTACTCCACGCGTACTGACAACTAGTGAAGTTGAAGAACTTGTTCAAAAATTTGTAACTTCTGCGAAAGTTGCAAAAGAAGCAGGTTTCTCTGGTGTTCAAATCCATGCAGCACATGGTTATTTAATTAGTCAATTTTTATCTCCACACGATAATAGAAGAACTGATAAATATGGTGGCTCTCTAGAAAATAGAATGAGATTTTTAAAAGAAATTTACCTTGGGATGAGAGAAGAATTAGGAAGAGATTTTCCTATCGGAATAAAAATAAACTCTACCGACTTTAAGGAAGACGGACTTACAGAAGAGGATTCTTTAAAAACTATAATTGAATTAGCTAACTTAGGTCTAGACTTTGTTGAAATTTCAGGTGGGACATACGAAAGACCTGCGATGATGGGCGCTACAAGTAAATCTACTAATCAAGTATTTTTCGCAGAATACAGCAAAAAACTAAAACAAAAAATTGAAATCCCTGTTGTCGTTACTGGCGGTATCCGCTCTATTAATGCGATGAACACATTATTAAATGATAATACTACTGATTTTATAGGTATCGCTCGTCCACTGACAATTGATCCAAATATACCTAATAAAATAAAACAAGGAACTTACACTATTGTAGAAACTACACGTGTATCAACAGGAGTTAAGAAGTTAGATAAAATATTTGGCTCTCTCCTTGGTATTGTATATTATCAAGTTCTTATGCAAAATATCGCAAAAGGAAAGGAACCAAAAGCCACAAAAAATGCTTGGCCATCATTGATACAAGCGGTATACAATCAAGGGTTAGCTGTGTTATTTCCACAACGAACTAAATAAAAAAGCTATATATATTATATAAAACTAAGACTTAACAAAAAGAAGTATCTTTACTCATAATGAGTTAAGATACTTCTTTTTTATTATTTATACTTTGGAATCCATTTAAAATCTCGAACCACTTTCGCCATATCTTTTTCTTGAGCTCGAGCCAATCCTTGTTCTTGTGCTTTTTTAGCGACCGCTTCTGCTACTTTAATAGAAACATCTGCAACATATTTGAACGGAGGTAACACAGGAGCTCCAGGTTTAGTAATATCTGTAATTCCACTTAATGAGTGTGCCGCTGCACCAATCATTTCATCTGTTAAAAGGCTAGCTTCTGATGCTAACACTCCAAGCCCTAACCCTGGATATATAAGGGCATTATTAGCTTGACCAATAATATACTCTACACCTTTATATATAACATTATCAGAAGGAATACCTGTTGCTACAAATGCTTTACCATCAGACCAAACAATCAAATCTTCTGCTGATGCTTCTGCTAATTTAGTAGGATTTGATAACGGGAATATACATGGACGCTCAGTATTTTGACACATAGCTTCGACTACCTCCTTAGTAAAAGTATTCGGCTTTGTCGAAGTTCCTACTAGAATAGTTGGTTTAACAGTTTTAACAACTTCTAATAAATCTGTTAATTTATCAGCATTTGGAAAATTAGCACGGTTTTTAGCAAACGGTTTTTGTTCAGGAGTTAAATCATCCATATCATCGAAGAGAAGCCCTTGTTTATCTACCATAAAGAAACGTTCATATGCTTCTTCTTCAGATAACCCTTGACTTACCATCTCACGTAGTACACGTGATGCAATTCCTGCACCTGCAGTTCCCCCACCATAACAAAGATATACTTGGTCAACTAATTTTTCACCTGTAATATCCATAGCTCCAAAAATACCTCCTAGAGTTACGATACCTGTCCCTTGAATATCATCATTAAATGTTGGGATGTTTTTTCGATATTTTTCCAGTATATTCGCCGCATTCATTCGCCCGAAGTCTTCCCAATGTAAATAAAGTTTAGGGAATAAACGTTCAGCAGTTTGGACGAATTGGTCAATAAACTCATAATATCGCTCTCCTCGTACACGTTCATGACGATTACCTAGATAATTCGGATTATTACGTAATTCCTCACGATTTGTTCCTGCATCAATAACTAACGGAAGAACCATAGAAGGATCAATTCCTGCCGCTCCTGTGTAGACCATAAGTTTACCTACAGAAATATCTACTCCATTAACACCCCAATCTCCAATCCCCAATATACCTTCTGCATCAGTAACTACTATTAGACGTATATCACGGTTATCCGCTGCATTTTTAAGGGTTTCTTCTATATTTTCAGGATGATTAATATCTAGATATCCTGCATATTGTGGCTCAACAAAAAGATCGCTATAACTCTCGATAGTATCTGCAATTGTTGGGTCATACACAATTGGATTGAACTCTTCTAAGTGTTGAGAGAATAAATAATAGAAAAGCGTGCGATTTGTATTAAAAATCTCCATTAAAAATAGACGTTTTTCTAAATCATTTACTTTTGTTTGCATTTGCGCATAGGTTTGTGCCGCTTGTTCTTCAATAGTTTGAATATAAGGGGGCAATAACCCAATAAGGTCTAGTTCTTTTCGCTCCGCCTGTGTAAAGGCAGTTCCTTTATTAAGGAACGGATCATTTAAAATGCTATGTTTTTTCATTGGAAAATCCTCCATTATCTTTATATTATTATATTACACCCTTATATAAATTATACTATAATCATACTCCCATTTACTAAAAATTAATTAAAAAAATTACAAATCTCCTAAGCTAAAAATATACAAAATAGATAATAATTCTTACTCCTCTTTTATTTTTATATTTATAAGAAGCATCTTTACTCATAATGAGTTAAGATACTTCTTTTTTATTATTTATTAACCTCGACGTCTAAATAGTACACCCGCTAGTAACAATACTAATAATCCTGAACCTACATATAGTAAGGTATTATTTGATTCTTTATCAGAAGATTTTTCTTCTTTTTTCTCTGATTTGTTATCATTATTTGTTTTCTCTTCTGATTTAGCTTGATCTTTTGCTTTATCATCTGAGTTTGAAGATTTTTCAGGAGCTTTATCAGTAACTTTCTCTTCAGATTCTTTTAATGCATTTAGTACATTGTTTACATCTTCTTGAGTAGATTGACCATTAGCAACTACTTCTTGGGCTCTGCTTACAGAATTTAGATACGATTGTCTATTTTCTTCACTTGCCTTAGCAAAACTTGAACTTCCTACTGTTCTACTACTATTGTTAAGTTGATTTGTTAATTCTTTTTTATCAACTTGAGGAGCTGTAGTACTAGTATTTGGTTTATTGTCTTTACTTACATTGCTAACTTGATTATTTGAGTTCCCAACTTGATTTGATGTCACTTTATCCTTTTTCGGTGCTTCCGTCACCGGTGTTGTTGGTGTTGTACTTGGTGCTGGTGTCACTGGTGTTTGTTTTGCCGGTGTTGTTGGCGTTGTTGGTGTACTTGGTGCTGGACTCGGAGTTGGAGTCTCAACAACTTTATCTTCTTTTGGAGATTCTGTCACCTTGTCTTCTTTTGGAGTCTCTGTCACCTTGTCTTCTTTTGGAGTCTCTGTCACCTTGTCTTCTTTTGGCGTTTCTTTCTCTTTGTCGTCTTTCGGTGTTTCTTTCTCTTTATCTTCCCTCGGAGTTTCTGTCACCTTATCTTCTTTTGGTGTTTCTTTCTCTTTGTCTTCCTTCGGAGACTCTGTCACCTTATCATCTTTCGGGGTTTCTTTCTCCTTGTCTTCTTTCGGTGTCTCTTTATCTTTGTCTTCCTTCGGAGATTCTGTCTCCTTATCGTCTTTTGGTGTTTCTTTCTCTTTATCTTCTTTTGGTGTTTCCACTACTTTTTCAGTTATACCAACTTGTTTTTTGTTGTGACCATCTTTAACTTCTAATTCAAAGTTATTTTCTTCAAGTGTATAACCTTCTGGAGTAACGATTTGAATTGTATATTTACCATTTTCTAAAC